>NZ_JAZGJN010000233.1:0-30175 GCF_038085095.1 Photorhabdus sp. P32
TTCTTATATAAAATCATATGAAATAAATTATCATTATGAAGACAAATAGCGGCGATTATATAGTAATATATTTTTAATTATTATGAAATAATCATGCATGTAATTAATCAGATTTATATGCAGATGTATAAAAATATCCGATAAAAAATTCCCACATCAAAACAGAATTAACAATGCCGATATTATCTAATAATAAAAAATACGAATTTGATTCTTTACAGGTAATAATTTGATAATGAATAATATTTTCACTATAAAAAATGAAAAATCAACAATAAGAAAAACCGCTCAAGAGGCAATATTACAGAAGAATAGACAAAAGAAATTATGATTCTATAAACGACAAAATAAAGGTAGTAAATGTAAAATAAATCAGATTAATGCTCATTTCTTGGGAATTACCGGCAAAAATTTTATAAACCACCAAGAGAATGGTAAGTTGAGGCAATAAAAAACGCCGGCATTGCCAGCGTTTTTTACTTGTTAGCATCAGTTAATCAGAGATTAAGCTTCAGCAACAATGTTAACGTTCAATTTAGCGAATACATCGCTGTGTACCTGGAAGTTAACTTCGTGTTCACCAGTAGTACGCAGAACGCCATTAGGCAGACGCACTTCGCTCTTAGAAACTTCAACGCCCGCGGCAGTAACTGCATCGGCGATATCACGAGTACCGACAGAACCGAACAGTTTACCTTCGTCACCCGCTTTAGAAGCGATGGTAACGGAAACCAGTGCATTAATTTTCTCAGCGCGAGCTTCTGCTGTTGCCAGAACGTCAGCCAGTTTAGCTTCCAATTCAGCACGGCGAGCTTCGAAGAATTCAATGTTTTTCTTAGTTGCAGGAACAGCTTTGCCCTGTGGTACTAAGTAGTTACGGGCATAACCCGGTTTAACGTTAACTTGATCACCCAGGCTACCCAGGTTTGCTACTTTATCAAGCAGAATAATTTGCATTACCTTATCCTCTCAGAGTCGTTAATGGACTGTGCCGATTACTGATGACGATCAGTGTAAGGCAACAAAGACAGGTAGCGCGCGCGCTTGATAGCACGAGCGAGCTGACGCTGGTATTTTGCACGGGTGCCGGTGATACGGCTTGGTACAATTTTACCGCTCTCGGTGATGTAGTTTTTCAGCGTAGCGATGTCTTTATAATCAATCTCTTGAACGCCTTCCGCGGTGAAACGGCAGAACTTGCGACGACGGAAATAACGTGCCATTTGGCTAGTCTCCAGAATCTATCAATTCAATCTGCTCGGCATGAAGAACCAGTTTGTTAAGACCATTGCGACCTTGATGGCAACTAATGAATCCTGAAACGGTTAATCGACTGCCGACCGTTATACTGTGAGTTAAAACTTGTAACAATTGTCCGCTGGCAATAACGGGCATTCTGCACCATGCTTGCCTGCTCAGACCGGCTTCCTGTTGCTGTGAACGGTGCTCAAGCACAAACTGGCAATGAGGAATGCCGGCAGGACTGACTTTTCGAATGGGAACTTTGCACACTGTGCCAGAAAGCACCAAACGATTGGTTGTCACAGTTATTACTCTTCAGAATCCCCAGCTTCTTCAGCATCCATATTGGCGTCTTCCAGAGAGTAGTCACGGTTGCGACGTTCATCTTTGGCTTTAACCATTGGAGATGCTTCAGTTACCGCGTGCTTAACGCGCATAATCATGCTGCGGATAACGGCATCGTTGAAGCGGAAGTTAGTTTCCAGCTCATCAATCACTTCCTGCGGCGCTTCAACGTTCATCAGAACATAGTGAGCTTTGTGCAGTTTGTTGATTGGGTAAGCCAGTTGACGGCGGCCCCAGTCTTCCAGACGGTGAATCTGACCTTGCGCGCTAGCGATAGTCGCACTGTAACGCTCGATCATGCCCGGAACCTGTTCGCTTTGGTCAGGATGGACCATAAAAACGATTTCGTAATGACGCATTAGAATTGCTCCTTACGGATTATTCAGCCTCCTGTCAGGGTCAACCGCGGCCCGTGGAGGCAAGGAACTTGTTTAAGTGCGGCTGAAAAATTGACGCGTAACTATACCTACCCTACATAAAAAACTCAAGGAATGAACAACGCAAAAGCATTTTTGTTTCATATGTGGGATAAGGGGTTATCACGAGCCGCGCTGACGCACCGCTTCAAACAGGCAAACTCCCGTGGCGACAGACACATTCAACGATGAGACGGAACCCGCCATTGGAATGCTAATCAACTCATCACAGTGTTCGCGAGTCAGGCGACGCATACCTTCCCCTTCCGCCCCCATCACCAATGCCATAGGACCGGTTAGTTTGCTCTGATACAGCGTATGGTCAGCTTCCCCTGCTGTACCTACCACCCAAATATTGTACTCCTGCAACAAACGCAAAGTACGGGCAAGGTTGGTAACTCGAACAAGCGGTACACTCTCCGCTGCACCACATGCCACTTTCTTCGCCGTAGCATTAAGTTGAGCAGAACGATCACGGGGAACAATAACAGCATGTACACCTGCTGCATCGGCGCTACGCAAGCAAGCCCCCAGATTATGAGGGTCTGTCACACCATCAAGCACCAGCAAGAAAGGAGTTTCTGTTTGTGCCAATAAATCTGGCAAGTCGTTTTCTTGGTACTGACGCCCAGGCTTCACTTTAGCAATAATTCCCTGATGCACCGCACCTTCCGTTTGATTATCCAGCCACTGACGATTTGCCAGTTGGATAGTCATTCCGATACTTTCCAGCGCATGAATCAATGGCGTCAGGCGGCGATCTTCACGTCCTTTCAGGACATAAACTTCAATAAAACGCTGAGGATCGCGCTCCAATAAAGCTTTAACGGCATGAATGCCGTAGATAATTTCACTCATAATCTTCTTATTTTCACTGTTATACAGCACTGGCAAATACTGTGAGCCTATTCGATAAGCTCCATCTATTCAGGGTGAGATTAAAATATTCAGGCTATCCTGCTAATAGGATAGCCCTTTGATTATTTGTCTGCGCTTTTCTTAGCCCGTTTGGCTTTGAATTTAGCGGCAATTTTCTGAGTCTTGGCAGAAAGCGTTTTACCCTTTTTCTTCTCCGCTTTAGGTTTATCCGCTGCTCTCTTTTTACGGGCAGCGCCATCAAGCTCAGAGTGCGTCTCGTTGCGATAACCACGCCCTTTTTTCTTACTATTTCCGCGGCCAGGTTCTACTTTTTTCGCTCTATCACGCTCTGTTTTGCCTACATTCCGGGCTTTTCGGGTGGTAGAAAGCAGCTTAAAGTCAATATTACGTTCATCCATATGAACCGCTTCCACACGAATTTCAACTTCATCCCCTAAGCGGAAAGTTTTACCCGAGTATTCACCCACTAAACGCTGACCGACATTATCGAAATGATAATAATCATTACTCAATGTGGAAACATGCACCAGGCCGTCAATAAACAGATCATTCAAGCGAACAAAGAAACCAAAACCTGTCACGCTCGTGATAATCCCAGTAAAAGTATTGCCCACCTGATCCTGCATAAAATCACACTTAAGCCAATCGGCAACGTCTCTCGTCGCTTCATCTGCACGGCGCTCTGTCATGGAGCAGTGTTGGCCCAGTTGCAACATCTGTTCCATATCACTGTGCCATCCGCCGGTCGGTGTTTCACACTGTTCAACAATACCTTGCTGTTTCGCCAGCAGATATTTAATCGCTCGATGCAATACTAGATCAGGATAACGGCGAATAGGTGAGGTAAAATGCGCATAAGAATTTAATGACAGACCGAAGTGCCCTCGGTTTTCCGGATCATAAATTGCCTGCTTCATTGAACGTAGCAATAAGGTTTGCAATAGCTCATGATCCGGGCGTTCAGCCACTTGATGCATCAGTTGCGCATAATCTTTTGGCGTTGGTTGCATGCCGCCTGGCAGCGTCAATCCTAATTCGCCGAAAACCGAGCGCAGGTTAACAATGCTCTCTTCTTTTGGCCGATCATGAATACGATAAAGCACCGGCTCATCGTTTTTTTCCACGAAGCGCGCCGCAGCAATATTCGCCAGAATCATACACTCTTCAATCAGCTTATGGGCATCATTACGAACAATCGGTTCAATTCGCTCGATACGACGTTCAGCATTAAAGATAAACTTCGCTTCTTCTGACTCAAACGAGATTGCGCCACGCTGCTCACGGGCATTTTCCAATGCCTGATACAACTCATGTAAATGCTCAATATGCTGAACCAGTGGCTTGTAGTGCTCACGCAGCTCCTCATCACCCTGCAATATACGCCATACTTTGGTATATGTCAGACGGGCGTGAGAATTCATGACGGCTTCGTAAAATTTATAGGATGATAATCGCCCTTGCGCCGAAATCGTCATCTCGCACACCATACAAAGGCGATCAACCTGCGGATTCAGAGAACAGAGGCCATTAGAAAGCACCTCCGGCAACATTGGGACAACCTGAGATGGGAAGTAAACCGAGTTACTCCGATTACGTGCTTCGGCATCTAACGCCGTTTGTGGACGCACATAGTAACTGACATCCGCAATGGCAACCCATAAACGCCAACCACCGCTTCGCTTCCTTTCACAATAAACGGCATCATCAAAATCACGGGCATCTTCACCATCGATTGTCACCAACGGCAGCGTACGCAGATCAACACGGCCTTTTTTCGCCGATTCTGGTACCTGCTCATCCAAAGAAACAACCTGGTTTTCCACTTGTGGCGGCCAACTGTGGGGAATTTCATGAGTACGCAGGGCAATTTCCACTGCCATGTTCGTTCCCATCTTTTCACCCAACACTTCAACAATTTTACCGACAGCTTTTGTGCGACGCTCCGGGCGTGTAATCAACTCGACTACCACCACATTTCCCATGCGAGCGCCACCGCTTTCATCTTTCGGGATCAGGATATCAAAACTTAAACGGCTATCATCCGGCACGACAAATCCCATACCAGAATCAAGAAAATAGCGGCCAACAATCTGGCTGGCCTTAGGGACCAATACACGCACGATACGCGCTTCATTACGCCCTTTGCGATTCATAGACAATGGTTGCGCCAGCACGACATCACCATGAATAGCCATTTTTAGTTGCTCAGCAGAGAGATAAAAATCATCTTTGCGGCCTTCTACTCGCAGAAAACCATAACCATCTCTATGCCCAATAACTGTACCTTGCAATAAATCCAATCTTTCCGGCAAGGCATAACATTGGCGACGAGTGAAAACCAGTTGACCATCACGCTCCATTGCCCGTAAACGACGACGTAATGCTTCAATCTCCTCATCGTTAATCAGGTTCAATTCTCGTGCCAGTTCTTGGCGACTTACCGGTACAGTATGTTTAGCAATAATGTCTAAAATGTACTCACGGCTTGGAATAGGTGATTCGTATTTTTCTGCTTCACGCCCTAAAAAAGGATCTTGTGACATGGCTGTTCCTCCGTTGTCATCAGCAGGCTGTTTGCGCCATTTCTTCATTCGGTCAGAAGCAGCTTATAAAGGGGGACATTATCTTCAATCATATCAGCTAAAGTATGCTTATCCAGCTCTTCTAAAAACCTTTCTATTGCCTGATTTAAGACTACCTTCAGACGACACGCAGACGTGATATGGCAAGATTCCTGACTACAGTCAACCAACGATAATGGTTCAAGAGCGCGAACAACATCGCCAATTCTGATATCCTTCGCTGGCTTACCTAAACGGATACCGCCGTTTTTACCACGAACAGCATCCACTAATCCTAAGTGGCTCAATTGGTTAATGATTTTTACCATGTGGTTACGAGAAACACCATAAATATCAGTGACTTCAGAAATACTGGTCATCCGGCTTTGCGGTAAAGAAGCCATATAAATTAGCGCGCGCAAGCCATAATCTGTAAAACTCGTTAACTGCACATCAACCTCTGGACAATAAGATATAAATTAATATATCCGAGAACAAACTGAAAAAATAAGCACTTGTTCAACTTATATACCATGAATCGGCAAAAATCATGTTGATCTCCTAATCATTAAGCAAAAAAGACCACAACAAATAGCAAAAAACCGGGCTGAAAAGCCCGGCTTTACCTGATCGTAGGTATCATCAGGCATCAAACGGATCACGCAGAATCATAGTTTCTGAACGATCCGGGCCTGTAGAAATAATATCAACTGGAACACCAGTCAGCTCTTCTACACGTTTAATATAGTTCAATGCTGCTTGAGGCAATTTGCTATGCTCTTTCACACCGAAAGTGCTTTCATTCCAGCCAGGCATGGTCTCATAAACAGGTTCAATACCTTCCCAGTCATCCGCAGCCATAGGCGTAGTTTCAATCACGCAGCCATCAGGCATACGGTAACCAACGCAGATTTTCACTTCTTTCAAGCCATCCAGTACGTCCAATTTGGTCATACAGAAACCTGATAGTGAGTTGATCTGTACTGCACGACGGATGGCAATGATATCCAGCCAACCAGTACGGCGGCTACGCCCCGTAGTCGCGCCAAACTCTTGGCCTTTTTCGCGCAAGTAACTGCCGGTTTCATCAAACAGTTCAGTTGGGAATGGACCCGCGCCGACACGAGTAGAGTATGCTTTGATGATCCCCAAAACATAATCAACATAACATGGGCCTAAACCGGAACCAGTCGCAACGCCGCCCGCTGTAGTATTGGAAGAGGTCACATATGGGTAGGTGCCGTGGTCAATATCCAACAACGTGCCCTGTGCGCCTTCGAACATAACCAATTCACCTTTCTGAGTCGCTTTATACAACAAATCAGAAACGTCGACGACCATATCCGTCAGAATATCGGCGACAGCCATGATTTCATCCAGGGTTTTCTGGTAATCAACCGCCGGTTCTTTGTAGTAGTTAACCAGTTGGAAATTGTGATATTCGATAATTTCTTTCAGCTTAACTGCGAATGCTTCCTTATCAAACAAATCACCAACCCGCAAACCACGACGAGCAACTTTGTCTTCATATGCAGGACCAATACCGCGACCGGTTGTACCAATTGCTTTTGCGCCACGCGCTTTTTCACGGGCATTATCCAATGCAACATGGTATGGCAGAATAAGTGGACAGGCTTCTGAAATGAGCAGACGCTCGCGAACAGGAATACCACGGGACTCTAACGCGTTCATCTCTTTCATCAGCGCATCAGGCGCTAATACGACGCCGTTTGCAATGATACTGATAACATTTTCACGCAGGATCCCTGATGGGATTAAGTGGAGAACGGTTTTTTCACCGTTGATAACCAGTGTATGACCAGCATTATGGCCCCCTTGATAACGAACAACATACTTAGCTCGTTCAGTCAGCAAGTCGACGATCTTGCCCTTGCCCTCGTCACCCCATTGGGTGCCCAATACGACAACGTTCTTACCCATTTCAAAATTCACTCGGTTGCTTAAAAATGGATTCTAACATCTCATCCCACACCTTTCAGTAATTTTTATCACATCCGTTATCTTTGTTGACCACCAGACATGATAAGGCCCGCCGAATGCGGGCCTGACTTATATACCCGTCGTCTTTCAAGTTGCTTCTTTGTTGGCTGCGCTCACTCACCCCGGTCACATAGTTATCTATGTCCCGGGGATTCGCTCCCTGCCGCCGCGAAGCATCTTGAAATCCATAGGGATAGATTCAGCACCTATTAGTGCTGAACCGCACGCTTTTCAGGCGCTTTCATATAGCGGAAGAAATCAGCTTCTGGACTTAATACCAAAACATCTTTCCCGTCTTCACTAAAGCTTTTCTCGTAAGCGCGTAAGCTACGGATAAAGGCATAGAAATCCGGCGCTTGGCTGAATGCATCAGCAAACAGTTTAGCGGCTTCCGCATCACCAGAGCCACGCAAAGTAAGCGCTTCACGCTCCGCTTTTGCACGGATTTCAATAACCTGCTTATCTGCTGCTGCACGCAGTTTCTCTGCTTCTTCCAGACCTTGCGAACGATGACGACGAGCTACCGCTTCACGTTCAGCGCGCATACGCTGGTAAATCGCCTCTGAAACTTCTAATGGTAAATTGATTTGTTTGATACGCACATCGACAACTTCAATACCCAATGCCGCCATACTGTTCGGATTGATAGCAAGTTGTTTATCCGCCGTTTCTTGCTCTACACGAGCCGCCGCCGACGCAATAGCATCATCCGCTTCAGTTGTACTCACTGTTTCTTTATCCGTTGTACCTTTATTAAGCGCATCACGAACATCTGTGGTCAATTGACCACGGGAATCCGTTACGATACCACGCACATCCTTACGGCCAATTTCAGAACGCAGGCGGTCGCTGAATTTACGTTTTAACAATACTTCTGCTTGAGAAATATCACCATTACCGGTTGCCAGATAATAACGGCTGAAATCGTTAATCCGCCATTTCAGGTAAGAATCAACTATCAGGTCCTTATTTTCACTGGTCAAGAAACGGTCGGCCTGAATATCCATCGTCTGAATACGAGCGTCCAGGGTTTTCACCGTTTCAACAAAAGGTATTTTGAAATGTAGCCCCGGCTCATAAACAATCGGTTTATTTCCCGCATCACGCAGAACCTTGCCAAAACGCAGTACAATGCCACGCTGTCCTTCCTGCACAATAAATAGAGAGGCATAGAGAGCAACTAATACTGCGATAATAATAACGACTAATGATTTACGCATGATTATTATCTCCCTACCCTGATAATGTCATTACGCAGATTATCTGTTCGGTTATAATTCGCGCCTCGACCTGAATTTGAAGGCAGAGTTGGACGAGTAACCCGCAGATCAGAAGCTACCGTATTATCTGATTGCACTGTTCCCTCTTTTTTAACACCGGAAGCATCGCCGCGTAACATCTGCTCTAATGGCAATACCAACAAATTATTGTTGTTATCATTAACAATAACTTTGCGGGTACGACTCAACACTTTTTCCATCGTTTCAATGTACAAACGTTCACGGGTAATCTCAGGCGCTTCTTTATACCTAGGCAGCATTTTGGCAAAGCTTGCCACTTCCCCCTGCGCTTCCAATACTACACGAGCCTTATACGCTTTCGCCTCTTCAATGATACGTTGCGCATCACCTTTCGCACGCGGCAAGACTTCGTTCGAATAAGCCTCCGCTTCACGAATAGATTGCTGCTCATTTTCACGGGCAGCAATAACATCGTCAAAGGCAGCCTTAACTTCTTCTGGCGGACGAGCAGCCTGGAAGTTAACATCCAACAAGGTTATTCCCATTCGATACGGAAGAATCGTCTTTTCCAACTCACGCTGAGTGTCATCACGGACAATCATACGGTTTGCCGTCAAAATTTTATCCATCGTATATTTACCAACAACACCACGTACCGCGCTATCCGTTGCCTGACGCAAGCTATTATCAGGACTTGTCACGCTGTAAAGATAAGCGGCAGGATCAGTCACACGATACTGCACGTTCATCTCCACGCGAACAACGCTTTCATCTGATGTCAGCATCACGCCGGCAGTTGCCAATTCACGAACAGATTCCACGTTAACTGGAACAACTTCATCAATGAATGTGGGTTTCCAGTTCAGACCTGGCTGCACAATATGGTTAAATTTACCCAAACGGGTAACAACACCTCGTTCTGTTTCTTTAATCGTATAAAAACCGCTAGCGGCCCAGATCACGACGACAGCAACAGCGACAAGGCTAACAATACGCCCGCCAAATTTTGCCCCTTGGTCAGAACCATTACCGCCCTTGTTCCCACCAAAACCCCCGAGTTTACTGCTCAGCTTACGGAACAGATCGTCGAGATCAGATGCCCCACGGTTTCGACCACTTTTATTCCCGCCGGAATTGCCGCTATTATTGCTGCTCCCCCACGGGTCGCGGTCTTGTCCGTTGTTCCCGGGCTGATTCCACGCCATGTTTTAGCTCCATTCTTTTATGATTGGTTTTTCAGGCCAAGAGCCTCTTATCAACAAGCCGACTCTCAATCACATAAGTTTTCTGATATTCACCTGACAGGCACATCAGACAACATAATCAAACAAATCCTGTTCTTGTTTGCATAGACGGCGCCAGTCAACAATCGGCATTCTCACTTCGATACCAACCTTACCGTCCTCTTCTATCCACTCTTTCTCTATTGCTTGCAATTGATAGAAGCGGCTGCGTAAACGACCAGCTTCCGGCGGCAAACGCAATTTGTAATGTGCAATTTCACCCGAAAGACGCTCCGTTAACGCTTGTAACAATAACGGGATACCTTCACCAGTTTGCGCAGACAACCAAACTCTAACCGGTAAGTTATCTTCGTTGCGATCAATACGCGGCGTGAAGCGGCCCAGCATATCAATCTTATTCATCACCAACAGCACCGGAATTTGATGCGCTTCAATTTCTTCCAGTACGCTGTCAACAGCAGCAATATTTTCGTCGATACGACTATCCGCAGCATCAACAATATGCAGCAACAATGTTGCCTGCCGGGTTTCTTGCAATGTCGCTTTAAATGCCGCCACCAGATCATGAGGCAGATGACGAATAAAGCCAACCGTATCAGCCAGTACTACCGTACCAACATCATTAACTTCAATCCGTCGCAACGTTGGGTCCAGAGTAGCGAACAATTGATCAGCCGCATAAACCTCAGCAGCCGTCATGCGATTAAACAAGCTCGACTTACCGGCGTTGGTATATCCCACCAATGAAACCGTCGGTATATCCGCTTTATTTCGCGCTTGACGCCCCTGTTCACGCTGTCTCTCAACCCGGCTCAGACGACTCAGGATCTGACGGATTTTATCCCGTAATAAACGCCGGTCCGTCTCAAGCTGCGTTTCCCCCGGCCCTCTCAGACCAATCCCACCTTTCTGACGTTCAAGGTGAGTCCATCCCCGGACAAGACGGGTAGAAAGATGACGTAACTGCGCCAACTCTACCTGTAACTTCCCTTCGTGAGTCCGCGCCCGTTGGGCAAAAATATCCAGAATCACGCCGGTGCGGTCGATAACTCGACACTGACAGAGCCGCTCAAGATTGCGTTCCTGTGCAGGGCTGAGCGCATGATTAAACAACACAACATCAGCACCGCTAGCCTGCACCGCCTCAGCAATCTCTTCCGCCTTACCTTCTCCGACAAAATATTTCGGATGAGGGGCTTTCCTACTCCCCGTGACAATTTGCACAGGAACTACACCAGCAGAAGTTACCAGTGATTCAAACTCACTGAGATTATCTGTGTCTTTATCCTGCGAGAAAAAAACATGCACCACAACGGCTTGTTCGCCGCCTTCATAACGTTCAAACAAAGGTGCGACCTCTCAAGCTGAGTAAAACGCTACAGGAAAAAACATAGGTAAAACCCCCTACCTATGTTTTTCTTCATTCCATTACTGCTCTCAAGCTTATTCAGCGCCATTACTTTCCTGTTGTGCTGCCAGAGCAGAAACGCCACCAGAATGATAATTACCTACGCTTGCCCCTACATTCGTATTGCTACTATGATGAGATATTGCGCGGGAAGGTACAACAGTAGAGATGGCATGTTTATAAACCATCTGGCTAACTGTATTCTTCAGTAAAATGACAAACTGGTCAAAAGATTCAATCTGACCCTGCAATTTGATGCCGTTGACCAAATAAATAGAAACCGAGACCTTTTCACGCCGCAATGCGTTCAGGAACGGATCTTGCAAAGATTGCCCCTTAGCCATTCTATATTTTCCTTATTTTGTTGTTTTTAACTAAGAACCTAAAGGTTCGAAAAAATGAACTACTCAAAAATTGCGCTTTGGTACTCACCAATTGTACACAATCAATAAACCTATGCACTAACAACCTGCATAACTGTGCCTAAAGCTTGCTCTGGTTGAGAACTATCCAACCAATGAACCGACTTCCAACCTCTGAGCCAAGTTATTTGGCGCTTTGCCAACTGACGCGTCGCGCAAATACCGCGATAAATCATCTCATCGTAGTCAATTTCGCCGGAAAGATAAGACCACATCTGACGATAACCAACACAACGAATAGAAGGTAAATCCACATGCAAATCATGACGAGCATAAAGTGCTTTAACTTCCTCTTCAAACCCTGATTCAAGCATTTGATGAAAACGCTCTTCAATACGTTGATGAAGGATCTCGCGTTTCACCGGTGCAATAGCAAATTGATGAACATGATAAGGCAGAGATTCTCCTGACAATTTAGTCAGTTCAGTGAGAGTCTTACCCGAAATAAGAAAAACTTCCAGTGCCCGAGAAAGCCTCTGTGGATCATTAGGATGAATTCTTAACGCCGCCACAGGATCAATCTGCTGTAATTGCTGATGCAATGCGTCCCATCCCTGCTCTGCCGCTTGTTGTTCTATTTGAGCCCGAATAACGGGATCAGCCGAAGGCAAAGGCGATAAACCTTCAAGTAACGCCTTGAAATAGAGCATCGTTCCTCCAACCAACAGAGGAATACGGCCAGCAGCAGTAACTTCTGCCATTTCCTTCAATGCATCGCGACGGAAATCAGCAGCAGAATAAGGTTGAGAAGGGTCCAGAATATCGATTAAACGATGAGGCGCCAACGCTTGCTCTTCGGTTGTTGGTTTGGCAGTGCCAATATCCATTCCACGATAAATCAGCGCAGAATCAACACTGACCAGTTCCACCGGAAGATGCTGACGTAAAGCAATAGATAAAGCTGTTTTGCCTGAAGCCGTCGGCCCCATAACAAAAATTGCCGTTGGCAGATGTTGAGTTTTCTGATCACTCATGAGTAAGAGATGCCACCACTGCTTGTAAATCAATTAATTGTAATAGCCCATCTGGTGGAGATTTTACCAGTTGTGGGCAAAGACGCTCAACATCAGCTAATAACTGTACCGCCTGCGCAACATTCCACGTTTCATATTCACTACCAATATGACGAGCAAGCCAAGTTACAACCTGTTCTGTCGATGCTGATTCCTGTTGTGCTAAATAACCTAGCAACTCAGGAATTAATTTAGGCAGATTTTGTTGACGTAATGGTAACGATACCGCACGTAGTGTCGCTTTTCCATGAGATACAGAGGCTTCAATACCAAAAGAGCCCAATAAGTCATTATAACGATTTAAAGCGTCAGCTTCTTCTTTACTAAGAGCTAGTTTCAGCGGTATCAACAGCGGCTGTGATTTCAGCCCTTGATCTGTTGGTGTTAACTGTGCTCGCCTTAACCAGCATTCAGCTACCGGCAAAGATAACAACCCAATTCCCAATGGAGATTCAATCAGAGCATAGCACGATGAATAGATGCTCAATACCTTACCAAAACTATGGCTGCTATTTTTAACCTGAACAGGAGCAGAAGTCACCTTTTCTGCCATAACCGGAGCGATTCTTGCCGGAAATAATTCTCTTTTTTCTTCAGGTTCGGGTACAGACTGCATCAATTTCTGATACACCTCACCCTGACGTTTCTGATAATGGTCTGCATGATATTGACGATTTTCACCACCGCGAGAGCTGCCTGCGCTCCCTTTACTTGGCAAAACCTCTTTTGGTGACGATGTTGCCGCGGATGTGGCATTACTTTGCCGGGAAAAATGGTTTTCCCCTGCTGACGGACGGTTTTCCAGCTCCCATGCAGGAGCAGGTTCACAGCAAGCCATATCCAATTCAGCGCCTCTTCCGCGCTGTTTTAATACGGCGGTTACACCCTGATAGATAAAATCATGTACCAAACGGGCTTGATGGAAGCGAACTTCATGCTTTGCGGGATGCACATTCACATCTACCTGATGCGGATCAACTTCCAAATATAAAACATAAGCAGGCTGTTGTTCTCCTCGGAGCAAATCTTGATAAGCCTGACGTATAGCATGGTTAATTAAGCGATCACGCATCATACGTCCGTTTACATAACAATATTGAATATCTCCACTCGCTTCAGCATTCATCGGGTCAACAACCCATCCTTTAATCGATAAATCATCGTGCTGCCAGGAAAGAGAAAGCGCCCGTTGCATAAAAGCGGTACCACAAATAGAAACCAACCGCCGCTCATACTGTGATTCATCTTTCGCTGGCCGGTATTGACGCATTAACTTACCGTTATGATGTAAGTTGATCAATACATCCAGACGCGCCAGTGCAATACGTCTGACAACTTCATCAATATGACCAAATTCCGTTTTTTCTGTTCGCAAAAATTTACGTCGCGCGGGTGTGTTATAAAACAGATCCAACACTTCGACAGTACTGCCTACCGGATGTGCCGCCGGCTTCACCGTCACCGCCATATCCCGCCCTTCCGCGTAGGCTTGCCAAGCTTCATGCTGTTCTTCAGTACGGGAAGTCAATGTCAGACGCGAAACTGAGCTGATACTCGCCAGCGCCTCCCCACGGAATCCCATACTGATAATAGCTTCCAAATCATCAAGTGTGGCAATCTTACTGGTGGCATGACGCGCCAACGCTAGCGCAAGATCTTGATGGTTGATGCCACAACCATTATCACGAACACGAATAAGTTTTACTCCACCGCGCTCAATTTCAATATCAATACGGCTAGCGCCAGCATCAAGGCTATTTTCCACCAACTCTTTTACTACTGATGCAGGGCGTTCTACGACTTCGCCAGCCGCAATTTGGTTTGCTAATTGAGGAGGTAGGATCTTGATCGCCATATTTAACCTTTACTTCTTGGCTGTTTTAGGTGCAGCCTGTAATGGATTCGCTAGAAAATAGTTGCGCAATCCCCGATGGATAGCACTTGCCAGCTTATCCTGAAAATCATTGGAACCAAGTAACGCTTCTTCTGCCGAGTTACTGATAAACCCCGTTTCCACTAAAATTGAAGGGATATCCGGTGAACGCAACACACCTAAGCTGGCATGTTCTGGCGAACGTTTATGTAATAAGCCGACTTTACGCAACTCACTTAAAACCTGTACTGCAACGTTATAACCCACCCGTTGAGAGTGGCCGAATTGCAGATCCAGCACCGCTTGGCTTAGATAGGGATCGGCGCCATTTGCCAATGCATCCCCTGCACCACCCAGTAACTCAGATTGTTTCTCATGTTGTTCAAGCCAATTACCTAATTCACTGTTTGCACGCTTGTTTGACAACACCCAGACAGAAGCTCCACGCGCACTACGATTAGGAGCAGCATCTGCATGAATAGAAACCAACATATTCGCGTTATGTTTACGCGCAACCTCAGAACGACCAGCAACAGAAATAAAATAGTCTCCGTTACGGGTCAGAACGGGTTTGAACATAGGATCATTACGTAACAATGCTTCAAGTTTACGTGCCACACTGATAGTCACATTCTTTTCTTTCAATCCACGTTGCCCAATCGCACCGGGGTCTTGACCACCATGTCCTGCATCAATAGCGACCACTACTCGCTGACCGCCCTTAGAAGTTGCTTGCAAAGCAACTTGTTTTGTCGTCTGCAATTTGTTGTTAGTAAGTGATTGCTTACTTGTAGCTGCTTGTGAGCTTTCCCTAAAAACAGACTTACCAGTCGATACCCCAGAAGCCCGTAGGGTAAAAATCACCCGATATTCACTACCCGACTGCTGTACTATAGAATTGACTTTAACTTTATTATTTAGTTCAAATACAATGCGTTTTTTTTGTCGATCAGGCGCTTGGCTGGAGCGGATTTTCCCCACTAAATCTTGCCCCGGTAGATTCATGGGTAAGCCAATAATCTTTTCTGGCTGCTGAATATCTACCACTAAACGCTCTGGCGAATGCAATGGGAAAAAACTGTAGTTAGGCCGACCACCTGAAAAAACCATCGTCACTTTAGATTCATTTATGCTGTTACTGACGTGAATATTGGATAAAGTCGCCGCTGTTACAGTTGTTACCACTAAACTGCTTATCATAATACACAGCCAGCACACTACCATAAAACTGGCTTGCCATTTCTTTATCATTTTTGCGACTAAAAGACGCGTCATGGTCAGGTGATCCCTTATAAATATTTCAAATTATCTAACAGGCTCTCACCATATTTAGACAAAGCAATAAAATGTGCCTGTCGCCCTTCTGGCTGGTAACTCAAATGTAATTCAATATCTGCGCCCGGTAACACACCTTCTCCTTGCTGAGGCCACTCCACCAGACAAATGGCATCTTGATGGAAATAATCACGTATTCCCATAAATTCCAACTCTTCCGGATCTGCCAATCGATAAAGATCGAAATGGTAAACCGACCTCGGTGTTAAAGCATAAGGCTCAACCAGAGTATAAGTTGGGCTTTTTACATGCCCTTTATGACCTAAGGACTGCAAAAAACCACGGCTAAACGTCGTTTTACCGGCCCCCAAATCACCATATAAATAAATTACACTACCACCATTACAGGCAGCAGCAACCGCGCTTCCAAGAGCAACTGTCGCATCTTCATCTTTAAGTGATAAAACAAGTTCTTTCATCGAATAATATCTGTTGTTTTATTAATTCATCAGCTAAAACGATAACCCTAACACACCTCTATTATCAACATTTAACATTTTCTGCTCAGTTTCATTATCAAACCCACTATTTTTGGCCTGAAACAAATTATGCTACACTGCAACGCCTTGCAGTATAAACCGATTGCTACCATGACAACGCCTCTCGATCTTAATCTTCTGGCCGCCAACATCAAACAATGGGGTCTCTCTCTTGGTTTCCAACAAATCGGTATTTGTGATACTGATTTATCAGTAGAAGAACCAAAACTTCAGGAATGGCTGGATAAACAGTATCACGGGGAGATGGCATGGATGAAACGCCACGGCATGATGCGTGCTCGCCCAGATGAACTTTTACCAGGGACATTGAGAGTCATTAGTGTAAGAATGAATTATCTTCCTGCCAAGGCTTCTTTTGCCAGCACGCTAAACGACGCGGAACTCGGTTATATCAGCCGTTATGCTCTGGGAAGAGATTATCATAAGCTGCTGCGCCAACGTCTTAAGAAACTCGGGGAACAAATCCAAAACTATTGCCACGACTTCGAATATCGGGGAGTCCTTAATTTTCGACCTTTTGTTGATTCAGCACCCATAATGGAACGCCCTCTCGCCGCCAAAGCCGGATTAGGCTGGGTTGGTAAACACTCACTTATCCTTAACAGAGAAGCTGGTTCATGGTTTTTCCTCGGTGAGTTGCTGATTAATCTTCCCCTGCCGATAGATCTTCCACAAGAAGAACAATGTGGACGCTGTGTCGCCTGCATGACAACCTGCCCAACCGGTGCAATTATCGCCCCTTATACTATTGATGCCCGCCGTTGTATTTCCTACCTCACAATCGAATTAGAAGGCATTATTCCTGAGGAATTTCGTCCACTGATGGGAAATCGTATTTACGGTTGTGATGACTGCCAGACTATTTGTCCTTGGAATCGCTTTTCCCAATTGACAGATGAAGATGATTTCAGCCCTCGTGCAACATTACATACACCAAAGCTATTGGATTTATTCAATTGGAATGAAGAGAAATTCCTACGAATAACGGAAGGTTCTGCAATTCGCCGTATCGGCTATTTACGCTGGCTACGCAATATTACTGTTGCTTTAGGAAACGCCCCCTATCAGTACAATATCGTTCTGGCTCTGCAACAGAAACTCGGATTAAACACTATGCTAGATGAACATATTCATTGGGCTATTGAACAGCAAATCATTCGCCGCAAAACGAACACTATTAATGTACAAACATCACAACAGAAACGACTTATTAGAGCGATAACCAAAGGCTTGCCCAGAGATGCTTAATTATTAGCCATCTCGATAACGTATACAAAGATTCAGATAATTTTCCTGTGAATAAAATAAAAACCCCTTGTTGATCAATGCTCAAAAAAAGCGCAAGTGATCAATGTGACATTTCTTAATAAAGGATCATTCCGAAAAACTATCAACAAGTTACAAAATAAATACTTATTTTATAACATTCAGAATCAGAAAAATTTAGAAGTGGCAGCCTGTGGATAAGTCTGTGTGATAATTTTAAAGCATCGTATTTATTTGTTGAGAAACCAGCTTCCGCGCTGTGGATAAAAAATAGAAATCTGTACTATGAGGATGTAATCCAAAAATCAAATCTAAAGTAAGCGAGCACAACTATTGAGGAAGAAACTTGGAGCGGGAGATAAATCCTTTGAATATCAGCTAATTCATTGATTCAATAGATATTTTTCCCATGCCTCATTGACGAAAGGAGTGCATTATGTACTACCTCAAAATGTTTGGCAAGCAGAAGTTGAAAAAATATTTTGCAATTAAAGAATAATACCCCCTATAAATACCACACGATGAACTAAATACAATCAGAATACCGACTACCAATATCAAGAAAGACAAAAAATCTACAACCAAACAATACCCCTTTAAGCATAAACATCACACAATATCGGTAAAGCCAACGCACAGATTCAGACATTCAGCCAAAGCCTTCGCTTGATCCACTGTTATTCCAGTGAGATTCTTTTTACTTGATCAAGGAGGATCTGAACAACTATGAGGAATCAATAAGCAAGCAATTTTCATGTGCGCCAATCATATTGAATGTCGCACCGCTATTGTATGTAGATAACAGTAAGATAACTAACTAGCAATGAGGATTGAATAATGAAAAGATTTACCAAAATTGCAGTAGGTTTTCTAGCATTAACCACGGCTCAGCTCGCCTTTGCCGCTACCAGCACTTGGTCACAAACACACCGTGCCCCAAATGTTTATGCTGCCGGCTTCACCAACTCAAATTTCTTTACCACGCCCTCTTCGGTACCGACAAGGGCAACTATCACGACAGTATCTTGGAATATCGGTTTATATAGCAATGGTGCGACAACTCAGACTTTCAACGTTTGTTACACCCCACGATATTCATCCACCCCATCGCAATGCCTGGATGTCTCCGGCGCCCTAAATAGCACTACAAATGCCTTTAGCGGCCATGATGCCAAAGGTTCCTTTAGGATTAGCGGGATTCTCAACGGAGGTACTTACCCCGTTTACCCGTCCCATTACAATATGATCAAAGTTGATTATCAGTATTAAGCAACCCGACCTGAAGCCTCATGGCTTCGGGTCATTGACAAGAAAATAGCGCTAGATCATTCACTGACAAGCTCCCTGGAAACCTGGGAAATAGCCGAATTCCCCATGCGAAATTTTTTAGTCGCCAATGCGATAAATGCTTTAGTAGCTGGTGACGATTGACGTTCATCAAACACAGCCAACCCGACATGTCGTTTCACTTTTGGATTCAGCGCTTTCTTGACATAGTGAACATCACGAGCCAACGGCAGAGATGACTCGGCAACAATTGTCACCGCATCCCCACGTTCAACCGCCGCCAAAGTACTTAACAATTGAGACGTCCGATAACGAATATTAGGTTGCAACCTCGCTGATAAGAAAAGCCGGGAAACCAGTTCAGCCGATCCAGCTTCCGTCAAGGCGAATGGTCCAACACACAAATCTTTCAATGTCACCGTATCCTGCAATATCAAAGGATGATCTACCGGCAACAAAGCCACCATTTGGTCTTCAAGAATCGGATAAGTGTCGAATTGATCTTCCGGCAGAGTCACAAATCCCACATCCACCCGTCTATCCATAAGCCATTGCACTACTTGTCTATCCGGCCCCTCATCAATATGGACCTCAATACCGGGGTAAAGCCTGCGATAATCGGCCAGTACCGTTGGCAACAGCCACAAGGATGAAGTTGGCCCAAACGATCCGATTCGTAACGTACCTCTTTTCATCCCCCGAGCATCCGCTGCTTCTTGCCGCATAGTCTCAGCCAAACCAAGAATGGACTGAGCTTTTTGTAGCAGACTTTCTCCTATATCTGTCAGTTCAACAACTCCTTGATGCCGATGCAGTAGCTCTACGCCAAGCTCCTGTTCAAGAAGTCTGATGGCATGGGAAACCCCAGACTGAGAGATCTTGAGCTGGGCCGCAGCTAAGGTAAAGCCCTTTCGTTCGGCAACAACAGCAAAAATTTCGAGCTGAGTTAAAGTCATTATCCCCCCCTTGAGTAATCACTCATTTCCGCATGATCATACATCTGAATAAGTATATGCAATGCGGATATAAAACAATAGGCGAGGCATGCTCGCCAAGTGCTCAACGTGAAATATTAGAACAGACTATGGAATACGCTGCCTTGAAAGCATCTTCCACCCTATAAATTGCGATATTAATAAACATGAAAAGCAACCACGCATCAACGCAGCCGGTCAACAACTATTCAACCTATATCAAGCTGTCTCTTGTGGCTATTATCTGGGGAGGGACATTTGTTGCAGGTCGATACATTTCTGTCGAGACACCTCCCTTGTTATCAGCAAGCCTCAGATTCATCCTTGCGGGCATGATGCTAATTGTCTTCCTCGTTTTATCAGGAAAAATGTTCGTCAAGATTAATCTGTCTCAACTATTGAAAATCATCGGACTTGGCCTCTGCGGAATATACGCCTACAACCTTTTCTTCTTTTATGGCCTGCATCACACAACCGCATCCAGAGCTTCGCTTATCGTGGCGCTGAATCCAGCAGTCATGGCGATTTTTTCATATTTCTTTTATAAAGAAAGGCAATCGCCATTGAAAATACTGGGAATCATTCTTTGTCTGTTTGGTGCAATGATTGTGATTTTCAGCAAAACACCGCAACTGACCGTGGGAGAAGAAGGTAACTGGTTGGGTGATACGCTGATCTTTGGCTGCGTTTTAAGCTGGGTTGCTTATAGCGTCTTCTGCAAGAACATTGTGAACCAAATCGGCCCGCTACACACCGTTACATACTCCATCCTGGCAGGCGCTATCATGCTGACAGCAACGGCTATTTCCACCGGGCAAATGAGTTTATCTGCAATACATGCATTATCTATGACTGATCTCTACAGCTTACTTTATCTCGGCGCAGTCGGTTCAGCAGTGGCCTATATCTGGTATTACGACGGAATACAAAAAATTGGCTCCACTCGCTCTGGCGTATTCATCGCGCTTAACCCTTTGACCGCTGTATTGCTCGGCGCAGTACTATTAGATGAGAAATTAACATTCCCAATGTTCATCGGAGGCGCTTTCATAATCGGAGGTATCCTGATCTGCAACAAGAGAGCAACCGGTAAAAAACTTATTCCACACGAATCTAAACCTGGGATCAACCATATGATGAAAACAAAGAGTTACAGGAGATAAACCAGAAATTTCCCCTTATCGACGCTTTGGTACAGAACAGAAGCGTCGATTTTACATAGACCTGATGGCAAGCCTGATTTTTGGACTTAAAAACCGTGAATGTAAGAAATTTCAATGGATATTTGCATATCAAAAATGGGAGTGGAGAAATGCAACTCACAAACCATCTCTAACAAGCAAAAAAATAATAATTTTTCCTACATTACCTCATGCCAATAGACTTGCTTGTTCTACTTTTACAAAATCGGCATTTGCTTAATTTGCTCAGTCATTTTACAATCAATTTATTGACTTTTTATAGTCTATATTTAGTCTTTTTTGATGTGAGGGATTCTATGCGTTATTCAGAACAAATTAAGCCTATCAGCTACCTTAAAGCCAATGCAGCTACGGTGATGACGACACTCTCTGAGTCCCGCTCACCGATGATTATTACACAAAATGGCGAAGCAAAAGCGGTGATCCAAGATATTGCTTCTTATGAACAGATTCAGGAAACTATGGCGTTGTTAAAGATTTTAGCTTTAGGACAACAGCAGGTTAAAGCGGGCGAAATCACTCCGGTAAAGGATGTGGTTCAACGTTTAAAGAATAAAAGAAAGTTTTCCTAATGCCATATCAGGTGGTACTGACTAAAGATGCCGAGGCGGATTTAGAGGATATCTACGATTACATTGTCGAAAATGACAGTTCAGGGAAAGCCGATTATGTATTGGATCAGTTGCTGAAAACAGCAAACAACTTGGCTAACTTTCCTGAAAAAGGCAATTATCCCAAGGAGTTGCAGGAGCTAGGGCTCCGCGATTTTCGCCAAACATTTTTTAAATCTTATCGGGCCATTTATCAGCTCATTGGTCAACAGGTGGTGATTTTTGTAATTGCCGATGGTCGGCGGGATATGCAAACCCTGCTTATGCGCCGGTTGCTGAGTAGTTAGATTTTCCCTGTATGTATTACGTTATCAAACAATGGATATGAAACTCACAAGTTAAATACAAAAAATTTACCAATAACCCAGACGATGTTTACAACATCATGCAACATGTTTATCACGTGAAAATAAGACTGGCAAAGGAGAAGGATATTTAGGTTATCGACATGATAAGGAAGACTTGGAGCGGGAAACGAGACTCGAACTCGCGACCCCGACCTTGGCAAGGTCGTGCTCTACCAACTGAGCTATTCCCGCATTACTGACTGGTGATAACCTTAGGTAACATATTACCTAAGAAACCAATTGTGAATCTAAACTTGGAGCGGGAAACGAGACTCGAACTCGCGACCCCAACCTTGGCAAGGTTGTGCTCTACCAACTGAGCTATTCCCGCGTCACTGGCTGGCTAATAATAACCAAAAATAACACACTAATTCCAAATAAAAATTTGGAGCGGGAAACGAGACTCGCAAGGTCGTGCTCTACCAACTGAGCTATTCCCGCATATCTTTTAGTACGCCATCCATACCTTATGAAATTCTTCACCGGTATGGGGAGCGCATTATACGAAAAATCGTTGCGCCCGCAAGCCTTTCAACGCAAAAAAACAAACTTTCCGGCCAAAAGATGATTTAAACGCCAGTTCAGGTTAATTAATCGTCACACCGAGCTTACGTTACCATACCAACAGAAAAACTCACAGTTGAATAAAATGTTCCCGATAATGGGCTAACTCAGCAACTGATTCACGGATATCATCCAGCGCCTGATGAGTATTCTGTTTCTTAAATCCAGCAAGGATTTCCGGCTTCCAGCGACGGGCTAATTCCTTAAGTGTGCTGACATCCAAGTAACGGTAATGAAAATAAGCCTCTAATTCTGGCATATAACGGAACAAGAAACGCCGGTCCTGACTGACACTATTACCACAAATAGGAGAAGCGCCTGCCGGAACCCATTTTTCCAAAAATTCAATCGTCGCCTTCTCTGCCTCGCGATCATCAATTTTACTTGCTTTAACACGTTCAACCAGCCCACTGCCCGTATGGGTGCGTACATTCCATTTATCCATCAGAGCAAGTTGTTCATCAGACTGATGAACCGCAATGACTGGCCCTTCCGCCAGGATATTCAGATTTGCATCGGTGACAATTGTCGCAATTTCAATAATGCGATCCCGCTCTGGATCTAAGCCCGTCATTTCCAGATCTATCCAGATAAGATTGTGCTCACTTTTTGACATATTATATCCTAGATTGGAGAGATAGTTCTTATTAATGGTGTATCATAGCGCTTTTAAGCAATAACAGCGATAAGAGTGGAACAAGTGAGGTTCGGTGTCTAAGCATAAACTATCCAAAGGCCAGCAACGGCGGGTACAGGCAAATCATCAGCGCAGGTTGAAAAAACAGGATAATAAACCTGAAATGGATGATAGTCAGTTAGGTGAACCGCAAGAAGGGCTAGTTATCAGCCGTTTCGGCCAACATGCTGATGTCGAGGCAGACGACGGTTCTATACAACGCTGTAATATTCGCAGAACTATCCGTTCATTGGTAACGGGTGATCGGGTGGTATGGCGTCCTTCGTTGCAAACACAAACTGATGTTAAAGTGAATGGTATTGTTGAAGCCGTTCACGAACGTACTTCCGTACTCACGCGGCCTGACTATTATGATGGCATTAAACCTATCGCCGCCAATATTGACCAGATAGTGATTGTGTCAGCCATTCTTCCTGAGCTATCACTCAATATTATCGATCGCTACCTTGTTGCCTGTGAAACACTGGGCATTGAGCCATTAATTGTACTGAATAAAATTGACCTACTGGACGAAGAAAGCCGTGAATGGGTCAACGAAATCATGTCCACATACCACAACATTGGTTACAGAGTATTGAAACTTTCAAGCCATACTGGCGAAGGTATGGCTGAATTAATAAAGATGCTCGCAGGCAGAATCACTATTTTCGCCGGCCAATCTGGTGTGGGTAAATCAAGTTTACTCAATACGCTCCTACCAGAAGATGAAGAAGAGATTCTGGTCAATCAGGTTTCAGATGTTTCCGGTTTAGGTCAGCACACCACCACGGCATCCCGCCTTTATCATTTCCCGCATGGCGGTGATGTTATTGATTCTCCCGGTGTTCGGGAATTTGGCCTGTGGCATTTAACACCGGAGCAGATAACTCAGGGTTTTATCGAATTCCGTGACTATCTAGGAGGTTGTAAATTCCGTGATTGCAAACATCGGGACGATCCAGAGTGTGCGTTACGGAAAGCAGTGGAAAATAATGAAATAACTCAAGAACGCTTTGAAAATTATCACCGCATTCTCGACAGTATGGATCAAATTAAACCACGCAAAAATTTTACAGATAACGATAGCTAACTGACATTAAATGAAAGGATGGGTACAATAACCCCCTTTTGTCTAATTTCGCCAATAGAATCCAAGAGGTTGACGTGCTGGATAACATTAAAATCAGGTTGCAATATTTACTGCCTAAACAGGGGATAACTCATTTGGCAGGCTGGTTTGCTAACAAAAAAGCTGGCTGGTTGACTCAACTGGCAATCAAGACATTTGCCCGTGTTTATAAAGTGGATATGAATGAAGCGAAATCATCTGAATTTTCAGCATATACGACATTTAACGAATTCTTCATCCGTCCACTAAAAGATGATATTCGTCCAATCGTCAGCAATGAACACCAATTAGCGCTACCTGCTGATGGTACTATCAGCCAGTTGGGCAATATCCGAACCTACCAAATCCTTCAAGCCAAAGGGCATCACTACACGCTTGAAGCCTTACTTGCCGGCAACCATCAGTTGGCAGAGATATTCCGTGATGGGCAGTTTGTAACGACTTACTTATCACCTAAAGATTATCACCGCGTACATATACCTTGTGATGGATTACTGAAAGAGATGATCTATGTCCCAGGCGATCTGTTCTCTGTCAATCCATTGACTGCCGCCAACGTACCAAATCTGTTTGCTCGGAACGAAAGAGTCATCTGTCTGTTTGAGACTCAATTTGGGCCAATGATACAGATTCTGGTTGGCGCAACCATCGTCGGCAGTATTGAAATGTCTTGGTGTGGTACGGTTACACCACCACGGGAAGGCATTATCAAACGTTGGACTTACCCCGAAGCCGGTGCAACTGGTGCAATTTCTTTCAAAAAAGGTGAAGAAATGGGGCGTTTCAAATTGGGTTCTACTGTTATTAACCTGTTTGCATCAAACCAGATACAGTTAGCCGAGCACTTGAGCAGCGGCTCCACAACCCGCATGGGTGAACTGTTAGCCCAGGCTATCATGCCTGACGAATCCACTGACAACATAAGCTAATCCCTTTCCAAAGAGAGCCCTTTATCGTGCGCCTGATTATCAGCTTATTGCTTAGCCTGCTCATTATTAATCCAGTTCTTGCTGCAATTTCACTTGATGAAAATCAGCTTAAACAAGAGCTGAAACAAATTGAATCCAGCAAAAATCCGCAGGATGCAGAAGTTGCTCAGGCGTTGCAAGGCGCTCTCAATTGGATTGCCGATACTAAATCGGCTAATGACAGAACACAGAAGTATCAGACCGCCATTGATGATTTTCCTAAAATTACTAAAGAACTTCGTCAAAAATTACTTACTGAAAGTGATACTCCCCGTCCAATTCCTGCGAACCAACCCATTGCAAACATTGAACAACAGATCATTCAGGTCAGCAGTCGGTTGTTAGAACAAGGGGGGCAATTACAGCAAGAGCAGGACAAAGGACGGGAAATCAGCGACTCTCTAGTACTATTACCGCAACAACAATCAGAAGCGCGACGCCTGCTAACTGATGCATCCTCTCGCCTGCAATCATTAGGAACACCATCCACCCCATTAGCAGAAGCTCAATTTGCCTTAGCTCAAGCCGAAGTCAATGCGCACAAAGCAACAGTCAATGAACTTGAAATAGCTCAACTTTCCGCTAACAATCGGCAGGAAATTTCCCGTATGCGGGTTGAACTGTTCAAAAAACGATATCATCGACTTGATCTTGAGCTGCAACAACTTCGCAGCCAACTTAATGCGCAACGCCAGCAAAAAGCAGAATTAGCCCTGGAACATACCGAGATGCTGGCGGAACAGAGTGATCAGCTACCAAAATTTCTGCTTGATGAATTACAACTGAACCGGAATTTATCTCAGGAATTAAATCAGCAAGCACAACGAATGAATATCATCGGCTCAAAGCAACGACAAGCCGCCAGTGATATTATTCAGGTCCGGCAAGCATTGAATACCATTCGTGAACAGGCACAATGGCTCGGTGGCTCCACAACGCTTGGAGAAGCGCTCCAAACTCAGCTTGCCCGTTTGCCTGACATGTCTAAACCACAGCAACTTGATCGGAATATTGTCAAATTCAGGGTCGATCGCCTGAAATACGAAGACATGCTGGATCAGTTACAAAAAGACACAAAACCCGTACAGAAAAGCAATGTTGCGTTAACTGCTGAACAAGAGCGGATTTATGATTCTCTTACCCGCACCCGCAAAGAATTACTCAATTCATTATTATCTGGTTACGACAGTGAAATCCTTGAATTAACCAAACTGAAAGTCGCTACCAATCAGCTAAATGATGTGCTAACCGAAGTTAAAGAAGCCACACACCGTTATCTATTTTGGGTCGCGGATGTTAATCCCGTTTCGCTCAATTACCCAATCAGTGTTGTGCAGGATCTAACCCGTCTATTATCGCTGGATACTTTTTCTCAGCTAAGCGGCGCCCTGATAGTCATGCTGACCACTCAGGATACGCTGCTGTACTTATTTGGCACGCTATTCCTGGTTATATTCAGCATCGGCTCTCTGCGCCATTATTACGCATTCCTTGAACGCGCGAGTAACCGTATCGGCAAAGTCACCCATGATCACTTTTCCCTCACTTTACGTACCGTATTCTGGTCGGTTGTGGTCGCGTTACCTTTGCCGATGCTCTGGTCCGCAATTGGCTACGGACTGCAAAGCGCCTGGCAGTACCCTATGGCAACGGCTATCGGTTATGGCGTCAGTGCTACGACGCCCGTTCTATGGATCTTCATGCTGAGCGCCACTTTCGCCCATCCAAATGGATTATTCATTGCCCATTTTCGCTGGCCGGAAGAACGTGTTAAACGAGCTTTACGATTTTACCAACTATCTATCTTTGCCATTGTGCCATTGGTAATGGCATTGATAACATTTGAACATTACAGCGATCGAGAATTTGCTTCCACACTTGGCAGGCTTTGCTTCCTAATCCTGTGTATCTCCTTAAGCCTGATCACTAACAGCCTGAAAAGGGCAAGAGTCCCGCTCTATCTGGATAAAAATGGTTCCGGGGAAAATGTTATTAATACCGCTCTCTGGTGGATTCTACTCTCTGCGCCGATAATCGCAGCGCTGGCTTGCATATTGGGCTATTTCAGCACATCACAAGCACTGCTTGGGCGTCTGGAAACTTCGGTTGCTATCTGGTTCTTCCTGCTGGTTATTTACCATATTATCCGTCGTTGGATGTTAATTCAGCGGCGCCGGATCGCCTTTGACCGAGCAAAACAGCGGCGGGCAGAAATTCTGGCTCAACGCGCCAAAAGCGAGGACGATTCAACCGGTTCAAGCAGTATCGAAGGTTCCATTGAAGTTGAAGAGCCCATTATTGATCTGGATGCAATTAGTGCTCAATCACTAGGATTAGTCCGTTCAATTCTAACCTTGTTTGCCTTAGTTTCACTCATTTGGCTCTGGTCAGAACTTCATTCCGCTTTCTCATTTCTAGAAAATATCCGACTGTGGGATGTCACCACCACAATAAATAATGTAGAAACTGTTCAACCCATCACCGTAGGTTCTGTCTTGATTGCTATCTTGGTGATTATTATCACCACTCAACTGGTGCGTAACCTACCCGCATTGCTTGAATTGGCCTTACTACAGCACTTGGAACTGACACCAGGTACCGGCTTCGCCATCACCACACTCACCAAATACACCATTACCTTGATTGGTGGTCTGGTAGGTTTCTCGCTGATTGGTATTGAATGGTCAAAATTGCAATGGCTTGTTGCTGCGTTAGGGGTTGGATTAGGTTTTGGCTTACAGGAGATCTTCGCCAACATCGTTTCTGGCTTGATGATATTGTTCGAAAAACCGATTCGTATCGGCGATACCGTGACTATCCGCAATCTGACCGGTAGCATCACCAAGATCAATACACGAGCAACAACCTTGTCGGATTGGGACAGAAAGGAGATCATTGTTCCTAACAAAGCATTTATTACTGAGCAGTTTATTAACTGGTCATTATCTGACACTATCACTCGTGTTGTACTGACAATTCCTGCGCCGGCAGAAGCTAGTTGTGAAAAAGTCACCCAAATCCTATTAACCGCCGCTAAACGCAGCGCTCTGATCCTTGATAACCCGGCGCCGGAAGCCTATCTGGTTGATCTTCAACATGGTATTCAGATATTTGAATTACGTATTTATGCCGCTGAAATGGGGCATCGCATGCCTGTTCGTCATGAAGTCCATCAGCTTATTTTGCAAGGATTCCGCGAACACGGCATTACTCTGCCATTCCCACCATTTCAAGCAAGTATTGATGTTATTGGTCGGGATATCCGCAGCGCGACGACCAATATGTCAGGCCGTAATCCACCACGTCAACCGGGTAGTTTGTAAAAAGATAATGAAGCACTGAACATCCGTACTTGAATCAACTAGCCCTATTTCAGGCAGAAAATGGCCTTTTATCGCCATCTTATGCTTGAAATAGGCTTTGCGAAGCAATCAATGTCGCGCCACAAGAGGTTTTCATTCCCTCCAGTGCGTACATTTGTCCATTGGAGCTGATTATTTTAGAAGTCCCTTCCACAATAGTTTGATTACCACCACATTTTGGACAGGATACAGCATCCCCAACCCGAGCCGCTTTCTTCCCTAATACATCAAAGCTTCCATCACCTGCTAACACCTTGCCGCCATGCGAAGTCGAATCACCAACTAAAATAATAGGACGTGACATATTTCCCTCCATCAACTAATGATCAAATATTAATTTCAATTTCCAACATCTGGCTATCATGACGCCATAACTTAATTAAGGAAAACTTATCCGAATAAAACTCATTGAAATAAATTACATAATTATGTTAATCGAACACCTAATAAATTTACATTATTAACTGTTTTAAACAAAAAATTACACATAATTAAATTATCAACCTTGATATCCATCAGCTCAAAATATAAATTTACATTAATATTTGATCGGAAAAAAGACAAAGGTAGATATGAAAAATTTTGAGGACTTCTATAGGGAAGCGCTTTCACAAATAAAGCATGATATGCGCAACGCCGCACAGGAACACCCACACCTGGCTCCATTTACCCCTGAATCTGGCGACCCGGATGTTCTCCGAGTACTGGAAGGTTTTGCGCTTATAGCTGCCGGTCTTCAGCAGAAAATTGATGATGGTTTCCCGGAAGTCATTAACCCTCTTTTGCGAAAGGTATGGCCGATACCTTTACATCCGATCCCTTCAACCAGCATTGTCCAGTTAGATATTCAACCGGGCAGCATGACTGAAACTACAAACATTGCCAAAGGCAGTGAAATTTCTGCCATACAACATAAACAATCAATTACGTTCAGAACCACCCAAGATATCAGTATTGAACCAATTACCTTGATCCATAAGACGCTGACACACAGCCAAGACAAAAGCCTGATATCACTGACCTTTCAATATCATGGGCCAACTACCCAGTGGAAGACAGGGCAAGTCACGCTTTTTCTGGGAGAAGATCAAAAATTGGCGTCTTTACTGACGAAATACATCGATCAATCACTGAATAACACTTATCTGAAAACATCCCTTGAAGAGAAGGAGATGTGGCTGTCTATTGAGAGCGCTCCCCGCCAGAAGGAAAATTTGGTACTGCCGAGACCACATGACTATTTCTGGCCGTTGCAGGTGTTATACGAATACCTCTATCTGCCACATGTTAATGACTTTATGTCATTTGA
>NZ_JAZGJN010000234.1:0-30941 GCF_038085095.1 Photorhabdus sp. P32
TTACTCACCCGTCCGCCGCTCGCCGGCAAAGTAGCAAGCTACTTCCCGCTGCCGCTCGACTTGCATGTGTTAGGCCTGCCGCCAGCGTTCAATCTGAGCCATGATCAAACTCTTCAATTAAAAGCTTGATGCTCAAAGAATTGCACTGTTAGTTCGTAATGAATTAACTGTTGTTCACTCTTCAAGACTTTAAAACGTATTTTTTTGTGATACGGTCTTGTGAGTGCCCACACAGATTGTCTGATTAATTGTTAAAGAGCAGGCTGACATAAAATTTAACATTCTCGGTCAGCCGGGCTGCGTATATTACGCTTTTCGCCCGCAGAGTCAAGCGCTTATTCGCTTTTTCTCTGCCTGACCTCACAATGTTTATCAGCGTTGTGTCGGTCAGTGGTGGCGCATTATAGGGAGCTCAGATTTTTATACAATACTTTTTTTCACATTTATCACCAACAGGCGAATCCTTGTTCTTTTTGAACGAAATTCAAACCGAAATAGCTCAATTCAGCAAGTTTCTTTCATTGCATACTGGTATTTTCCTCACTAAAATCTTATTTAAAGTAAATCTCCATCTTCTCATCAGAGGTATACATGTCCGAAACGTTACGCAGTTACCTTGATACACAACCCAAAGTTGGTCAGAACGTTATGCTAGACTCATCTAGTGTAATCATTGGTGATGTTAGGCTTGCTGATGATGTCAGTATATGGCCTTTAGTCGTCATCCGTGGGGATGTTAATTATGTATCTATTGGTGCACGTACTAACATTCAAGATGGCTCTATATTACATGTGACACACAAAACAACAGGCAATCCTGATGGTTTCCCTTTAATTGTGGGGAATGATGTCACGATTGGACATAAAGTTATTCTTCATGGCTGCACTATCGGTAATCAAGTACTCATCGGTATGGGCTCCATCCTACTTGATGGTTCAATGATTGAAGATAACGTTATTATTGGAGCAGGCAGCCTAGTAGCCCCAGGCAAGGTATTAGAAAGTGGGTACCTTTACATTGGCAGCCCTGCCCGTCAGGTCAGAAAACTAAAACCTGAAGAATTAAAAGGGCTATGTTATTCAGCAAGCCACTACGTTAGCTTGAAAAATAACTACTTGCAGGAAGGTAATATGTAACGTCCCAAACGATCATCATCCTCATTATTAATTACTAATTCGAATTCCTCTTCTATATCCCAACGATTTTGTCGAAAAAGACTTAGTGGATGATGATCTTTCGTTCCATAACGGTATAAAAGATCCTCTGCGCTTATCACGCATTGAACCAATAATCCATTTACCAATGCAGGAAAAATGACTATCTGCTCTTGCTCGTTCCACTCTTCTCTCTCAGGAAATTGAATAGATTGATTCACGAATGTAATTCCTGTTCTAATGTTAGCAATACAGGCGCAATTTCAGGCAACACGCCATGCCATAATTTAAATGAATGAGCTGCTTGCCCTACTAACATCCCTAATCCATCCGCATAACGAGAAACACCATGCTTCTTAGCAAAGAAAATAAAGGGCGTCAAATTAGCCTGGTAAAACATGTCATAACAGACACAATCTTCATTAAATATGAATGGAGATATGGTAGGAACCTCACCATTAATACCAGATGCAGTCGCATTGATAATGAGATCAAACTCAGGATTATTAAGTGCTTTAATCTCAACAGGCCGAATATTACCTATTGACGAAAAATCATTAGCAACCTGTACAGCGCGACTAAACGTGCGGTTTGTTATTGTAATTTCACAACCAAATTCTAACAATGGAAATAAAACACCTCTGGCAGCACCACCAGCTCCAATGATTAAAATATGTTGTCCTTGAGTAATAAACCCAAGTCGTATCAAATCTGTTAATAACCCTACACCATCAGTATTATCACCAAGCAATTGATTATTACCCAGTAATTTCAAAGTATTAACTGCACCACTGAGTCTTGCTCGTTCAGTCAACTCATTTGCCCGAATAAATGCCTGCACTTTAAATGGCACAGTAATATTGGCTCCTATACCTCCCTGTTTAAGAAATACATCCAATGCCTCTTCAAATTTACTTATCGGCACTAGAATTTTTCCGTAACGATGCTCAATACCTGTTTGTCCCGCAAATAACTGATGGATACGCGGAGATTTACTGTGCGCAACAGGATTACCAAAGACGGCAAATTGATCCATATTTATTCTTCCCCTACCCTTGACGATAAAGCTCACCAGTTAAAGCATCCCGAATTTCTGAAGGATTTTTTAGACCTCCAACATCTCCGTTTAATATAGGAAGCTTATCCCCAAACTGTTGTCTAACTTCTTCTACTGTTCTGCATGGTTCAAGACCATTCAAATTTGCACTAGTCGACACCAACGGTTTACCATAAAAAGTACACAACTGCTTCACCAAAGGATGATCACTAACTCTGACAGCCAAGGTAGTGAATTGCCCAGTCAACCATTTAGATGTACTGAATTTGGCAGGAATTACCCAAGTTACAGGCCCTGGCCAACAAGCAAACATAGTCTCTTTTTGTTCTTCTGTTAGAAGTTTATCATCAAGATATGGCTGTAATTGTTCATAATTATCTGCAATAAGAATCAACCCTTTCTGCCAAGGACGTTTCTTTAATATAAGCAGTTCACTTACCGCTTTTTCACTATCAGGATCACATCCAAGTCCAAAAACAGCTTCAGTCGGATAGGCAATCACTTTTTCTGCTTTTAATGCAGTTAATACATCCTCAAATGCAGATAATGCTTCATTGCTCATTTTATTACTCTGCTTAATTACTTAATTTATTTGCTGTTTTCCACACAATTTACTGGCACAAAATAACTTTACACCTTGTGATGTACGCTTTTCCACCAGCAATGGATAAGAACAAAACATACATTTACTCGCAATTGGCTTATTATTTAATACAAACTGGCAATTAGGGTAACGGTTACACGCATGGAAAATTTTTCCGAAACGTGATTTCCTTTGGAGTAGTTGTCCTTGTTTACATTGCGGACAGGCTATTAACGTCTCATCCGGCTTATCAATTAGCTCTGCATGTTCACATTCAGGATAACGACTACAGCCAATGAACATTCCATAACGCCCTTGACACAAAATCAAATTAGCCCCACACGCCGGGCATAGCTGCCCTTCAAGTTCTTTTACCACATGACCATCACTTTGTCCTTTTAATGGACGAATATATTGACATGATGGATAACCAGAACATCCAAGAAATGGACCGTGGATACCATTACGTATAAGCAATACAGAACCACATTCAGGGCAATATTCAGTTTCATTAGTGGAGAAAGGAACCATTTTTGCCATACTCTTTTCACTCAAAAAATTATTCTCATATGACGTTAAACAGGAGTCTGGAAATTCAGTTAATTTAACTCACACGCACATAACCACCAGCAACCACAGCCACCTGACCCAGTAGTTCCAGCTCAAGGAGCTTTGTCATTACCTCAGTTATAGGTAATGATGAACGCTGAGCAATAATATCAACAGGCGTTATTTCAGCACCTACGTTAACTAGCACATCCGTAAATGGCAACTCAGTTTGCTCAAACTGCGGTTTTACTTCTTCCTCCGTTCTTTCCATATTCAACCATTGTAGTGAACTGTAAACATGCTCCACAATATCCATTGCGTTTGTGGCTAAATATGCACCTTGTTTTATTAACCAGTGATTCCCTTCGCTCACTGAATTCCCCAAAAGCCCTGGTAGTGCAAATACATCCCTTCCTTGTTCAAGGGCACAACGAGCAGTAATTAACGAACCACTATTTTGACCTGCTTCTACAACAATCACTGCTGAACTTAATCCACTGATAATCCGATTTCTTTTAGGGAAATTTTTTGCACGTGGCGGAGTATCCGGAAAAAATTCAGAAACAAGAGCACCATTCTCCTCAATTTGCTTTGCTAATGATCCGTGTCTATGAGGGTAAATCTGCCCAAGCCCACTACCTAATACAGCTACTGTTTTACCTCCACTATCCAATGCAGCCCGGTGACAAATACCATCAATACCAATAGCTAAACCACTAGTAATAACTAACTCATATCCAACCAGTTCACTTGCAAAAATTCTTCCCCATTTTTCACCATAATAGCTTGCTGTCCTGCTCCCGACCATCGCCACCTGCTTCTTTAAAAGAATATCTGGTTTTCCTGACACAAAAAGCACAAGCGGAGGGGTATGTATCTGCTTTAATAGAGGTGGATACGAAGGGTGAAAATATGTCAATAAATGATGCTCTGGTTGTTCCAGCCATTTAAGGCATGAAGCTAATAAGGTTTTATTTACTTTAGTAAATTGCAGAGATTGTGCCGGCGATAATCCACTATCTTTCAGCACAGTGAGGTAACTATTCCCGGAATGTAATAATTTTTCTGCAACATTTGCTGCTCTCTCTGTTGCCAAATGAGAAACCATCTTCATTCGCAACCATACTTCCATAGCTTCCATGTTGTCATCCTAGCTAAGATTGACGGACAAAACTAAACTGCTCAATTAGCAATCGATACTGTCAATCTAAACGGGAAATGTCTAGAATAGACATAGAATACCATTAACATTTTGGACGCAGATCTAAACATATATGTCAGTATTACAAGTATTACATTACCCAGACGAGCGGCTTCGCACTATTGCAACGCCTGTTGGAACAGTTGATGCAGAGATTCGACGTATCATTGATGATATGTTTGAAACTATGTATGCAGAAGAAGGTATTGGTTTGGCAGCAACACAAGTTGACATTCATCAGCGTATTGTTGTTATTGACGTATCAGAAACACGTAATGAGCGTCTCGTTCTTATCAATCCAGAACTACTGGAAAAAAGTGGTGAAACTGGGATCGAAGAAGGCTGTTTGTCTATTCCTGAGCAACGAGCACTGGTGCCACGAGCCGAAAAAGTCAAAATCAAAGCCCTAGATTACAATGGTCAGCCATTTGAATTACAAGCTGATGGCCTACTAGCAATTTGTATTCAGCACGAGATGGACCATTTAATTGGTAAACTTTTTGTGGATTACTTATCTCCACTGAAACGCCAACGTATACGCCAGAAAGTAGAAAAACTGGATAAACAAAAAACCCGAACCAAGTAAATTATATTAATACAGGAAATAAACGTGTCTGATTCTCTGCGTATTGTTTTTGCCGGAACACCTGATTTTGCAGCACGCCACTTAGAGGCTTTGTTAATGTCTCAGCATGAGGTGGTTGGCGTTCTAACTCAACCAGATAGACCGGCAGGAAGAGGCAAAAAACTGACACCCAGTCCTGTAAAGGTACTGGCAGAAGAACGTAACATCACCGTTTTTCAGCCAGCTACTTTACGCTCAGAGGAAAACCAACAATGGATTCTAAAACAACAGCCTGATGTTCTCATCGTTGTTGCCTATGGATTGATCCTTCCTAAGACTGTTTTAAATATTCCAAGATTAGGTTGCCTAAACGTACATGGCTCCCTATTGCCACGTTGGCGAGGTGCAGCACCTATTCAACGCTCGCTCTGGGCCGGTGATATAGAAACAGGCGTAACGATCATGCAAATGGATATAGGTCTTGATACTGGCGACATGCTATATAAAGCAAGCTGCCCTATTACATCTGAGGATACCAGTGCCAGTTTATACGAAAAACTGGCCGACATTGGGCCAGATGCGTTACTCAAAACATTATCGTTAATAACATCAGGTAAAAGTCAACCTGAAATTCAAAACGAAAATTTAGTTACCTACGCTGAAAAACTAAGCAAAGAAGAAGCCCGTATAAATTGGGAACTATCTGCAACCCACCTCGAACGTTGTATTCGTGCATTTAATCCCTGGCCCATGAGCTTTTTCGAGATGGAAGGACAACCTGTTAAAGTTTGGAAAGCAGAAGCCATTGCAGAACAAACTTCTGTAGAACCAGGAACTGTATTAAAAGCAGACAAAAAAGGTATTTATATTGCCACTTCTGATGGAATTCTGAACATTACTCAATTACAACCTGCTGGTAAAAAAGCAATGTCAGCAGCAAATCTACTTAACTCTAAACATGAATGGTTTACACCAGGCAATAAAATCAACTAAATACTATTTTATGCTGTAAGCTCTCTCACAAACTTTCTCTTAATGCTGGCTTTTGTCAGCTTTTTTAACTATGAAAAACACATATAATCTGCGAAGTGTCGCCGCAAAAGCAATCAATCAAGTTCTGGATCAAGGACAGTCTCTGAGTACAGTCTTACCCAAACTGCAACAAAATATAACCGATAAAGATAAGCCCTTGTTACAGGAACTATCTTTCGGAGTATTACGCGTATTACCACAACTAGAGTGGATAATAGGTCAACTAATGGCAAAACCATTAAAAGGTAAACAACGTATTCTTCATTACCTGCTTATGGTTGGAATATACCAACTTACCTATACTCGCATTCCAGCCCATGCAGCACTTGCTGAAACAGTAAACGGAGCCGTAACTCTGAAGTATCCTCAATTAAAAGGGCTAATTAACGGCGTTCTTCGCCAATTTCAGAGACAACAGCTACAGTTAATCGAAGGTGTACAAAATAATCCCAATCATCACTTACACCCAGTATGGCTATTAACTCGAATCCAAAAAGCCTATCCACAACAATGGCAACAACTTATTAATGCTAATAATAAAAAACCACCTATGTGGTTACGAGTTAATCGTATATACCATAGTCGAGATGAATACCTCTCTCTTCTTCATAAATCAGGTATTGATGCGGAACCGGCGCCCAAATCACCTTCTGCTATCCGCATAATTTCCCCTTGTTCTGTAACAATATTACCTGGATTTGACAAAGGTTGGGTCACTGTCCAAGATGTATCCGCACAAGAGTGTGTCGAGTTACTAAAACCCATTGATGGAGAGAAAATTCTCGATCTTTGTGCAGCACCTGGAGGGAAAACAACACATATCCTTGAAACAGCACCAGAATCTCAAGTATTAGCAGTAGATATTGATGAGCAAAGAATCAAACGAGTAAAAGAAAATCTCCAACGCCTTAATTGCCACGCTACAGTAAAAACCGGTGATGGACGTCACCCTGAACAATGGGCAGAAAACCAGCAATTCGACCGCATTCTTTTAGATGCCCCATGTTCAGCAACAGGAGTAATCCGTCGCCATCCTGATATCAAGTGGTTACGCCGCGAGGAAGATATTGCTCAATTAGTTCAATTACAAGCTGAGATTCTTGATGCAATCTGGCCATTCTTAAAGAAAGGAGGAACATTAGTATATGCAACCTGTTCTATTCTACCAGATGAAAATAGCCAGCAAATCAGCTCGTTTTTAAAACACCATCCAGATGCAAAACTAGAGGGAACAGGAACAAATGATTATCCGGGAAAACAAATAATACCTGAGTTAAATGGTGGTGATGGTTTCTTTTACGCTCGATTAATTAAACAGTAATATATCTCTGTAATTCATAGAGATAATTATTTGTTTACAATAAATTAGAGAATACTATGAAAATAATTATTCTTGGTGCGGGTCAAGTTGGCGGTACATTAGCTGAAAATCTGGTAGGTGAGAATAATGATATCACTATAGTCGATACTGATCCTAACCGTTTACACCAACTACAAGATAAATTCGATCTCAGAGTAGTCAATGGTCATGGTTCTTACCCTAGGGTATTAAGAGAAGCTGGAGCTGAAGATGCTGACATGTTAGTTGCTGTAACTAATTCTGACGAAACTAACATGATTGCATGCCAAATTGCTTATTCCTTATTTAACACACCAAATAAGGTCGCTAGAATACGCGCAGCAGAGTATATCCGCGAAGCAGATAAACTTTTTCTCCCTAATGATATTCCTATTGACTATCTTATTTCACCAGAACAACTTGTCATAGATTATATTTACAAACTAATTCAATATCCTGGCGCCTTACAAGTTGTTAACTTTGCCGAAGGACGAGTAAGTATTGTTGCAGTAAAAGCTTATTATGGAGGTTCACTTGTAGGAAATGCACTTTCCTCACTTCGTGAGCACATGCCGCATATTAATACCAGAGTTGCTGCAATATTCCGTCAGGATCGACCAATAAGACCACAAGGTTCTACAATTATTGAAGCCGGTGACGAAGTTTTCTTTGTAGCTGCATCACAACATATTCGTGCTGTAATGAGTGAACTTCAACGTTTAGAAAAGCCCTACAAGCGTATTATGATCGTAGGTGGTGGTAATGTGGGTGCCGGCCTTGCACTACGTCTCGAAAAAGATTACAGGGTTAAATTAATCGAGCGAAATCAACAAAGAGCTACAGAACTAGCTGAATTATTACATGACACCATAGTTTTCTATGGGGATGCCTCCGATCAAGAGTTATTAGCTGAAGAACATGTAGAACAAGTAGATGTATTTATTGCTCTAACCAACGATGACGAAGCAAATATCATGTCCGCAATGCTTGCCAAACGCATGGGGGCCAAAAAAGCCATGGTTCTCATCCAACGTAGTGCATATGTCGATTTAGTTCAAGGTGGTGTCATTGATATTGCAATCTCTCCACAACAAGCGACGATTTCCGCTCTACTAGGTCATGTTCGCAAAGCAGATATCGTAAGTGTTTCCTCATTACGTCGTGGAGTGGCCGAAGCTATCGAAGCGATTGCTCATGGAGATGAAAATACGTCAAAGGTTGTTGGTCGAGCTGTAGGTGATATTAAATTACCACCAGGCACTACAATTGGTGCAATAGCCCGCGGTGAGGAAGTCATTATTGCTAATGATTACAGCGTGATCGAACAAGGAGATCATGTAATTATGTTTATTACAGATAAGAAATTTGTCCCCGAAGTAGAGAAATTATTCCAGCCGAGCCCTTTTTTCCTTTAAAAACCAAAGAAATAGTTATGTACCAGTCATATAATTCGAACATAATAACTGATACAACTTGGTATATTTTAATTAGAAGAATATGATGAAATTTTTAAATTATTTTATGGATTTACAATGAAAAGTAATTTTACCAATTTAGCTGCTGACGTCAGCCTCGATATGATCATAAAAGAACACCGTACCGTCATTCACTATTTTATACACAATGAAACCAATAAACAGATCATTTAGTAAAAAGATATTAAAGATATATCAGACACCCTCAATTTCTGAAAAAAAATCACTATTAGAAATTCGTAGATTACTGAAAAGTAAGAGATGGACCCATTAAACTAAAAGACCAGTAGTAAAGAATCTAATAACCCCTTACCACTGGTCTCCCAGTTACTTGCTTTACTATTCTTTTCTTTCCTCTGGTAACTTCCTTTTCCCTTTTTATTTTTTTCAACTCGCTGTTTAAATAGTGGATCACGTAATAAAGCTTCTAGAGCATTATCATTTATTACACCTTTTTTATGGTGATATATAGTCATCATATGCCTCTATCATATTAATTTATCTAAAAACATAGCAATTGTACTCTCTGAATTTTCAATAATAAAGAAAAATTACTTATTTCTTATTTAAAGCACCTTGTTCTAAAATTTCAAGAATAGAACAATAAGTACTTATATGAGAGCTACCACAGCAAGCATCACTTAACATCTTAAGTGAATCCCGCATTTTTCGCATTTCAAGAAGTTTTTCCTCCACTTCCATTAACCTAGAATCTACAATTTGCTTCGACTCTTCACAAGTATGATGGGCTGGATCTACACGGATAGACAATAATTCTGTAATAGCCTCCAATGTAAATCCCAATTGCTTAGCATAGCGTATAAACCGAAGACGCTGTAGATCTTGCTCCGTATAAAGTCTATACCCTCCTTCTGTACGGTTCTGATGTTCCATCATTCCTTGTTTTTCATAGAAACGCACAGTATCAGGAGTTACATTCGCTAATTTAGCCAATTGACCAATACGATACACTGTTATGTCTCCTACAATAGATCACATTGCTTGAGATATCAGCATAGCAGGATGAAAAGAAATAAGTTAGAAATTCACTATATACAAACGTAAAAAAACCGGGATAAACCCGGTTCTTTTATATGCCCCTACAGATTACTCCGCAGTCGCAACTTCTGTCTGAGGCTCAGCGGCACGGTCAACAAGCTCGATGTATGCCATCGGAGCATTGTCGCCAGCACGGAAGCCACACTTAAGAATACGAGTGTAACCACCTGCGCGGCTCGCAAAACGCGGGCCCAGCTCATTAAACAGTTTTGCCACGATTTCGTTATCACGAGTACGGGCGAATGCCAGACGACGATTAGCTACGCTGTCGATCTTGGCAAGAGTAATCAGCGGCTCAACGACGCGACGCAGTTCTTTCGCTTTAGGCAGAGTCGTCTTGATGATTTCATGACGAACCAAAGAACCTGCCATGTTGCGGAACATAGCTTGGCGATGGCTGCTGTTGCGGTTCAATTGACGACCACTCTTACGATGGCGCATGACCTTATCCTTCTCAGTAAAACCTTAACCTGTGATCTAGTTATTCATCAGCAATACTTGCTGGTGGCCAGTTTTCTAAGCGCATGCCCAGAGATAAGCCACGTGAAGCCAGTACGTCTTTAATCTCTGTAAGAGATTTTTTACCCAGGTTAGGTGTCTTAAGTAACTCAACCTCGGTACGCTGTACCAAATCACCGATGTAGTGGATAGCTTCTGCCTTAAGACAGTTAGCAGAGCGGACAGTCAATTCCAGATCGTCAACAGGGCGCAGCAGGATCGGATCAAACTCTGGCTTCTCTTCTTTTACTTCTGGCTGACGTACATCACGTAAATCAACAAAAGCTTCTAGCTGTTCAGCCAAAATAGTAGCTGCACGGCGAATCGCCTCTTCAGGATCGATTGTACCGTTAGTTTCCATCTCGATAACCAACTTGTCCAAATCGGTACGTTGTTCTACACGCGCTGCTTCAACATTGTAGGCAATACGCTCTACTGGGCTATAACAAGCGTCTACTAACAAACGACCAATAGGGCGCTCATCTTCTTCCGAATGAATCCGGGCAGAAGCCGGCACATAACCCCGACCACGCTGAACTTTAATGCGCATGCTTATAGAAGCAGTTTCGTCAGTCAGGTGGCAGATTACATGCTGCGGCTTGACGATTTCGACATCTCCGTCGTGGATAATGTCGGCTGCAGTCACAGGGCCAATGCCAGACTTATTCAAGGTAAGAATAACTTCATCTTTTCCCTGAACTCTTACCGCCAGCCCTTTCAGGTTGAGGAGAATCTCCAGGATATCTTCCTGTACACCTTCTTTGGTGCTGTACTCATGCAGTACACCATCAATCTCAACCTCAGTCACCGCACAACCCGGCATAGACGAAAGCAGAATACGGCGCAGTGCGTTACCTAGAGTATGGCCAAAGCCACGCTCTAATGGCTCAAGGGTCACCTTGGCGTGCGTCGAACTGACTTGCTCGATATCAACCAGGCGCGGTTTTAGAAACTCTGTCACAGAACCCTGCATTGTGTCCTCTCTTTGGTGCTAAGCTTTACTTAGAGTAAAGCTCGACGATCAGGTGTTCGTTGATGTCAGCAGACAGATCAGCACGTTCTGGAATACGTTTGAACACACCTTCCATCTTCACAGCATCAACCTCCAACCAAGTTGGTTTCTCACGCTGCTCAGCCAGCTCTAAAGCCGCCTTGATACGAGACTGCTTTTTCGATTTTTCGCGAACGCTGACTACGTCATTCGGGGATACCTGATAAGAAGCGATGTTAACAACGCGACCATTTACCATGATAGCCTTATGGCTTACCATTTGGCGTGATTCAGCACGAGTCGCCCCGAAGCCCATACGGTAAACAACGTTGTCCAAACGACCTTCCAGCAAACTCAGCAGGTTTTCACCTGTGTTGCCTTTCAAGCGAGTTGCTTCTTTATAATAGTTACGGAATTGACGCTCCAGAACACCGTAAATACGACGAACTTTTTGTTTTTCACGTAACTGCACACCGTAGTCAGACAGACGCGGTTTACGTGCGCCATGCTGCCCAGGTGCTTGTTCTAATTTACACTTGGTGTCAATCGCGCGAACGCCAGACTTCAGGAATAGATCTGTACCCTCGCGACGGCTCAGCTTGAGCTTAGGACCCAAATATCTTGCCATTTTCTTTCTCCAATCGAACCTAAAAAAGTAAACGCTATTAAACGCGACGTTTTTTAGGTGGACGACAACCGTTATGAGGGATCGGAGTCACATCAGTAATGTTAGTAATGCGGAAACCTGCCGCATTTAACGCTCGAATAGTTGACTCGCGGCCAGGACCAGGTCCTTTAACCATAACTTCCAGGTTCTTAATTCCGTATTCTTTCACTGCTTCGGCACAGCGCTCTGCTGCAACCTGAGCTGCAAACGGAGTAGATTTACGAGAACCACGGAAACCGGAACCACCGGCAGTTGCCCAACCCAGGGCGTTACCCTGACGGTCAGTAATGGTCACGATGGTGTTGTTGAAAGAAGCATGGATATGAGCCACACCGTCAGAGACTTGCTTTCTTACACGCTTACGTGCACGAATAGGTGCTTTTGCCATTATACAATACCCCGATTATTTCTTGATCGGCTTACGTGGACCCTTACGGGTACGTGCATTGGTCTTAGTACGCTGGCCGCGAACAGGTAGACCACGACGGTGACGTAAACCACGATAAGTACCAAGATCCATCAGACGTTTGATGCTCAGGGTTACTTCACGACGCAAATCGCCTTCTACAACGTATTTAGCAACTTCGTCACGCAGCTTATCAATTTGCTCTTCAGACAGCTCGCTGATCTTAACATGTTCAGCAATACCCGCCGCAGCACAAATGGCTTGAGAGCGAGTTTTACCAATTCCGTAAATCGATGTTAAAGCGATTACGGTATGCTTTTGATCAGGAATGTTAATGCCTGCTATACGGGCCACTATGCACTCCTAAGTTATTTATTTACCGCAACACCATTCTGAAAAGCCCGTTTTCAGGATACTCAAACAATGTTGCTGTGATATAAAAAAGATTGGCTGGCTAATTTAGCCAGCTCAAACCGACTTTGCAAGAAAAATATGCTATTTTATTAGCCTTGGCGTTGTTTATGCTTAGGCTCTGCACTACAAATCACACGAACGACACCGTTACGCTTAACGATTTTGCAGTTGCGGCATAATTTCTTGACGGAAGCACGAACTTTCATTTTTACTCTCCGTAACTTCTCAAGCAAACCAATTAACGGTTATAACCTTTAAGATTTGCCTTCTTCAATGCAGACTCATACTGACTTGACATCATCAGAGTTTGCACTTGAGCCATAAAGTCCATGATGACTACAACTACGATAAGTAGCGAAGTACCGCCAAAATAAAATGGCACCTTCATCGCGTCACGCATGAACTCCGGGATTAAGCAGATAAAAGTAATATACATCGCGCCAACTAAAGTTAGGCGTGTCATTACTTTATCAATGTACTTGGCTGTTTGCTCTCCCGGACGAATTCCTGGTACAAATGCACCGGACTTCTTCAGGTTATCTGCTGTTTCTCTTGGGTTGAAAACCAACGCAGTATAGAAAAAACAGAAGAAGATGATTGCAGACGCGTAGAGTAACACATAAAGCGGTTGCCCAGGCTGCAAGTACATCGAAATAGTAGTCAGCCAGTTCCAGCCAGTTCCCCCCCCGAACCAAGAAGCTATGGTACCAGGGAACAGAATAATGCTGGAAGCAAAAATTGCAGGGATAACCCCAGCCATATTCACTTTCAACGGTAAATGTGTGCTCTGTGCAGCATAAACTCGGCGACCCTGTTGACGTTTCGCATAGTTAACAACAATACGTCGTTGGCCACGCTCCATGAAAACAACGAAGAAAGTTACTGCAAACACTAACACTGCAACCAACAGCAACAGGAGGAAGTGCAGATCGCCTTGCCGAGCTTGCTCGATGGTATGGCCGATGGCCGGCGGCAAACCCGCAACAATACCAGCAAAGATTATGATAGAGATACCGTTTCCAATACCACGTTCAGTAATCTGTTCACCCAGCCACATTAGGAACATAGTCCCAGTAACTAGGCTCACAACAGCCGTGAAGTAGAAAGCAAACCCTGGATTGATCACCAGCCCTTGCATTCCTGGCATATTCGGCAAACCAGTAGCAATACCGATTGACTGGAATATAGCCAGCACTAAAGTACCATAGCGAGTATACTGGCTAATCTTACGACGACCAGCTTCCCCTTCCTTCTTAATCTCTGCCAACGTTGGATGAACCACCGTCAACAACTGAATAATAATAGACGCAGAAATATACGGCATTATCCCCAGTGCAAAGATAGAAGCACGACTCAAAGCACCACCAGAGAACATGTTAAACATTTCAATGATGGTGCCCCTTTGCTGTTCGAGCAATTTGGCAAGCACAGTGGCATCAATACCAGGGATAGGAATAAAAGAACCAATGCGGAAAACAATTAACGCGCCAATAACAAACAACAGCCTACGTTTCAGCTCGCCCAGTCCACCTTTAGCACTTTGAAAATCTAATCCTGGTTGTTTAGCCATCTGTTACTTATTCCTCAATTTTACCGCCAGCAGCTTCGATTGCAGCACGAGCGCCTTTAGTAACACGAAGGCCACGCACAGTTACTGCACGATTGATTTCACCAGAAAGAATAACTTTCGCGAATTCAATTTGAGTGCCAACAACATTAGCGGCTTTCAATGCGTTCAGATCGATAATATCGCCTTCAACGGCAGCAAAATCAGACAAACGAACTTCTGCTGTAACCATCGCCTTACGTGAAGTAAAACCAAATTTTGGCAAACGACGGTATAAAGGCATCTGGCCACCTTCAAAACCGCGACGTACGCCACCACCAGAACGAGACTTCTGGCCTTTGTGACCACGGCCACCGGTTTTACCCAGGCCAGAACCAATACCACGACCTACACGTTTAGGCGCATGCTTGGAACCTTCAGCCGGAGACAGAGTATTTAAGCGCATCTGTTACTCCTCAACTTTAACCATATAGGAAACCAAGTTGATCATACCACGTATAGCAGGAGTATCTTCACGCTCTACTGTATGACCGATACGGCGCAGACCTAAACCAACCAAAGTTGCCTTATGCTTAGGCAGACGGCCGATTGAACTGCGAATCTGTGTTATTTTAATAGTCTTAGCCATGGTCATTACCCCAGAATTTCTTCGACGGATTTACCACGCTTAGCTGCGACCATTTCTGGAGACTTCATGCTGTCTAAAGCATCCAGAGTTGCACGAACCACATTAATAGGGTTAGTGGAACCATAGGTTTTAGCCAGTACGTTACGAACACCAGCCACTTCCAAAACAGCACGCATAGCACCGCCTGCGATGATACCAGTACCTTCGTGAGCAGGCTGCATGAACACACGGGAACCAGTGTGTCCACCTTTTACTGGGTGATACAAAGTGCCGCTGTTCAGTGCGACGGTTTTCATATTGCGACGGGCTTTTTCCATCGCTTTCTGGATTGCTGCCGGAACTTCGCGTGCTTTGCCGTAGCCAAAACCAACGCGACCATTACCATCACCTACAACAGTCAGTGCGGTAAAGCTGAAAATCCGGCCACCTTTTACGGTTTTAGATACGCGATTTACCGCAATCAGCTTTTCCTGCAGTTCGCCAGCTTGTTTTTCGATGTGAGCCATCTTACACCTCTACCTTAGAACTGAAGGCCAGCTTCACGGGCAGCATCTGCCAGTGCCTGGACTCGACCATGATATTGGAAACCAGAACGGTCAAAAGATACATCTTTAATACCTTTTTCCAGAGCACGTTCAGCAATTGCCTTGCCAACCGCTGCTGCTGCTTCTTTATTTCCAGTGTATTTCAATTGCTCATTGATAGCTTTTTCTGTAGTAGAAGCTGCCACCAAAGTTTCAGAACCGTTTGGTGCTATAACCTGCGCATAAATATGGCGAGGGGTACGATGTACCACCAGGCGAGTTGCACCCAGTTCCTGGAGCTTGCGGCGTGCGCGGGTCGCACGACGGATACGAGCTGCTTTCTTATCCATAGTGTTACCTTACTTCTTCTTAGCCTCTTTGATACGCACGACTTCGTCGGCGTAACGAACACCCTTACCTTTATAAGGCTCAGGACGACGATAGGCACGCAGTTCTGCCGCAACCTGACCGATTACCTGTTTATCAGCACCCTTTAGTACGATTTCAGTTTGTGACGGACATTCTGCAGTAATGCCTGCTGGCAGTTCGTGGTCAACTGGATGTGAGAAGCCCAGAGACATGTTGATAGCATTGCCTTTGACTGCTGCACGATAACCAACACCTACCAGTTGAAGCTTCTTAGTGAAGCCTTCGGTAACACCGATAACCATAGCATTCAGCAAAGAACGAGTTGTACCCGCCTGTGCCCAACCATCAACATAACCATCGCGTGGAGCGAAAGTCAGTTGATTATCTGCATGCTTAACTTCAACTGCGCTGTGGATTGTACGACTTAGCTCGCCGTTTTTACCCTTAATCGAAATAACCTGACCGTCGAGTTTTACCTCTACGCCGGCAGGAATAACGACGGGTGCTTTTGCAACACGAGACATTCTTTCCTCCCGAATTAAGCTACGTAGCAGAGAATCTCGCCACCAAGACCAGCTTGGCGAGCTGCACGATCAGTCATTACACCTTTAGAGGTAGAAACAACAGCGATACCCAAACCAGCCATAACTTGTGGCAGCTCATCTTTTTTCTTATAGATGCGCAGACTTGGACGGCTTACACGCTGAATACTTTCTACAACAGCCTTGCCCTGGAAGTATTTCAGTACTAATTCCAGCTCTGGCTTGGTGTCGCCTTCAATTTTATAATCTTCAATATAACCTTCTTCCTTCAGCACCTTGGCAATTGCCACTTTCAGCTTGGAGGAAGGCATGGTGACCGCAACTTTATTCGCGGCCTGACCGTTACGGATACGGGTCAGCATATCCGCGATGGGATCTTGCATGCTCATCTGTCTTTACTCCCGTGATTCAATTGGTGACAATTACCAGCTAGCCTTTTTAAGGCCCGGAATTTCACCGCGCATGGCGGCTTCACGGACTTTAATACGGCTCAACCCAAACTTCCGCAAAAACGCATGCGGACGACCAGTTTGGCGACAGCGGTTACGCTGACGAGAAGGGCTGGAATCACGTGGCAGTGTTTGCAGCTTAAGAACAGCATTCCAACGCTCTTCATCAGATGCATTCACATCAGAAATGATAGCTTTCAATTCCACGCGTTTAGTGAAGAATTTTTCAGCTAATTTCGCACGTTTTACATCACGTGCTTTCAATGATTGCTTAGCCATGAATACCCTGCCTTACTTGCGGAACGGGAAGTTAAAAGCAGCCAACAGTGCGCGGCCTTCATCATCAGATTTCGCAGTTGTGGTGATAGTAATATCCAGACCACGAACACGATCCACTTTATCATAATCGATTTCAGGGAAGATGATTTGCTCACGTACACCCATGCTGTAATTGCCACGACCATCAAATGACTTAGCAGACAAACCGCGGAAGTCACGAATACGAGGTACAGCAATAGAAATCAGGCGCTCAAGAAACTCCCACATACGTTCACCACGCAGGGTCACTTTACAGCCGATTGGATAGCCCTGACGGATTTTGAAGCCTGCAACTGATTTGCGTGCTTTGGTGATCAATGGTTTTTGACCAGAGATTGCTGCCAGATCCGCTGCTGCATTATCCAGCAGTTTCTTATCAGCGATCGCTTCACCAACACCCATGTTCAGGGTGATCTTCTCGACCCGAGGGACTTGCATGACAGAATTGTAGCCAAACTGAGTCATCAGTTTTTGGACTACCTCGTCTTTGTAGTAATCATGCAGTTTCGCCATCGTATTACTCCAAATTACTTGATAGTTTCGCTGTTAGATTTAAAGAAACGAACTTTTTTTCCGTCTTCAAATCTAAAACCTACACGGTCAGCCTTACCGGTTGCCGTATTGAAGATCGCAACGTTTGAAACCTGGATTGCAGCTTCTTTTTCAACGATGCCACCTGGCTGGTTCAGAGCCGGAACAGGCTTCTGATGTTTTTTAACCAAGTTGATACCTTCAACAATGACTTTCCCAGTAGAAAGAACCTGTTTTACTTTACCGCGCTTACCTTTATCTTTTCCAGTCAACACGATAACTTCGTCATCACGACGGATTTTCGCTGCCATTGTCCGCTCCTTAGAGTACTTCTGGTGCCAGGGAGATAATTTTCATGAACTTTTCATTACGAAGTTCACGAGTTACCGGCCCAAAAATACGCGTACCGATAACTTGCTCACTTGTGTTGTTTAACAACACGCAAGCATTGCCATCGAAGCGAATGACAGAACCGTCAGGGCGACGAACACCCTTCTTGGTGCGCACCACTACCGCTTTCAGGACATCACCTTTTTTCACTTTACCACGAGGAATTGCTTCCTTGATGGTGACTTTTATGATGTCGCCGACGTGTGCATAGCGACGGTGCGAGCCACCCAGAACCTTGATACACATTACGCGACGTGCACCGGAGTTGTCGGCCACGTTCAGCATAGTCTGTTCTTGGATCATTTTAGTGCTCCGCTAAATGTCAACTACTACTGAGCCCACTTCACTACTATAATTTAATATGAAGAGGCCGTTCAGATACCCCATATCATGAGGGCGCGGCATTATAACACCACATCTCAGATATAGATAGAAAAAATAAACGGCTCATCGCCTGAGCCGTTTACTCTATTCGAGCCAGCTTACAGAATCGCTTTCTCTACAACGCGAACTAAAGTCCAAGATTTAGTTTTGGACAGTGGACGGGTTTCGCGGATTTCCACCACATCACCGATGCCACATTCATTGTTCTCGTCATGTACATGCAGTTTAGTCGTACGTTTGATGAATTTACCATATAGAGGATGTTTCACCTTACGTTCAATAGCAACAACAATAGATTTTTCCATTTTGTCACTTACAACACGACCTTGCAGAGTACGGATTTTATCGGTCATTACGCACCCGCCTTCTCAGTCAATAAAGTCTTAACGCGTGCGATATTACGACGCACTTGTTTCAACAGATGAGACTGTTGTAGCTGGCCACTTGCAGCCTGCATGCGCAGGTTAAATTGTTCACGCAGCAAATTCAGCAGCTCAGTATTCAGCTCTTCAACGCTTTTTTCGCGCAGCTCTTGTGCTTTCATTACATCACCGTCTTAGTTACAAAGGTGGTCTTGATAGGCAGTTTCGCTGCTGCCAGCTTGAACGCTTCACGAGCCAGCTCTTCAGGCACACCGTCCATTTCATAAAGGACTTTACCAGGCTGGATCAAGGCAACCCAATATTCTACGTTACCTTTACCTTTACCCATACGCACTTCGAGTGGCTTTTCAGTAATAGGTTTGTCTGGAAATACACGTATCCAGATTTTACCTTGACGTTTAATTGCACGGGTCATAGCACGACGTGCCGCTTCAATCTGACGTGCCGTCAGACGACCACGGCCCACAGCTTTCAGACCGAAAGTGCCGAAGCTAACATCCGCACCTGCTGCCAGGCCACGGTTACGGCCTTTGTGCATTTTACGGAATTTCGTACGCTTTGGTTGTAACATCAGCGACTCTCCTTACTTGCGGCCTTTACGCTGCTGCTTTTTAGGTTGTGCAGCCGGTTTTTCCGCCTGTTCAACAGCAGCCATACCACCCAAGATCTCACCTTTGAAGATCCATACCTTAACGCCGAGTACACCATAAGTGGTGTGCGCTTCTGAAGTGTTATAGTCGATGTCTGCACGCAGTGTGTGCAACGGTACACGACCTTCACGATACCATTCAGTACGCGCAATTTCAGCACCGCCTAAACGGCCACTGACTTCCACTTTAATGCCTTTAGCGCCCAAACGCATCGCATTCTGAACTGCACGCTTCATAGCTCGACGGAACATAACACGGCGTTCCAGCTGTGAAGTAATGCTGTCAGCAACCAATTTCGCGTCTAGTTCAGGCTTACGCACTTCAGAGATATTAATTTGCGCAGGAACACCAGCGATTTCCGCTACAGTTTTACGCAGTTTTTCTACGTCTTCACCTTTCTTACCGATTACGATACCTGGGCGAGCAGTGTGGATAGTCACACGAATACTTTTAGCAGGACGTTCAATAACAATGCGTGAAATAGACGCTTTTGCCAGTTCTTTATTCAAGTACTGACGAACTTTAAAATCGCTGTCCAGGTTGTCAGCGAATTCTTTAGTATTCGCATACCAGGTAGAGTTCCAAGGTTTGACAATACCCAGGCGAATACCATTAGGATGTACTTTCTGACCCATTGCTAGTCTCCAGAGTCTCAGCGATCGGACACAACCACAGTAATGTGGCTGCTGCGCTTCAGGATACGATCTGCACGACCTTTTGCACGAGGCATAATACGCTTCATGGTCGGGCCTTCGTCTACGAAAATCTTCGTGACCTTCAGATCATCAATGTCAGCACCATCGTTGTGTTCTGCATTAGCAATAGCAGACTCGAGTACTTTCTTCACTAAACCAGCAGCTTTCTTATTGGTATAGGTCAGAGTTTCCAGAGCTTGCGACACTTTCTTACCGCGAATCAGGTCAGCTACAAGGCGAACCTTCTGAGCAGAAGAACGAGCGTGGCGATGTTTAGCGATAGTTTCCATCTCTTCCTCCTACCTTAGCGCTTTTTAGCCTTTTTATCGGCCGCATGGCCGCGATAAGTACGGGTCGGCGCGAATTCACCTAGTTTATGACCAACCATTTCGTCGGAAACAAAAACTGGTACATGCTGACGACCATTATGGACAGCGATGGTCAAACCGATCATGTTAGGAAAGATCGTTGAACGACGGGACCAAGTCTTGATAGGCTTTTTGTCTCCGCTTTCCACCGCTTTCTCTACCTTCTTCAGCAAGTGCAGGTCAATAAATGGACCTTTCTTGAGAGAACGTGGCATGGTTTATCCTCTAATTATTTTTTAGTACGGCGACGTACGATGAACTGATCAGTACGTTTATTACTACGGGTCTTCTTACCTTTAGTTTGAACACCCCAAGGAGTTACAGGATGTTTACCAAAGTTACGACCTTCACCACCACCATGAGGGTGATCTACCGGGTTCATCGCCGTACCACGAACGGTAGGACGAATGCCACGCCAGCGACTTGCACCAGCTTTACCCAGAACGCGTAGCATATGTTCTGCATTGCCAACTTCACCCAGGGTGGCGCGGCAATCAGACAGAACTTTACGCATTTCACCAGAACGCAGACGCAAAGTTACATAAGAACCATCACGGGCAACGATCTGAACGTATGCACCAGCGGAACGAGCCAATTGACCACCTTTACCCGGCTTCATTTCTACGTTATGCACGGTAGAACCAACAGGGATATTGCGCATTGGCAATGCGTTACCAGTTTTGATAGCTGCGTCAGCACCAGATTGGATCTGATCACCAGCTTTCAGCCCCTTAGGCGCAAGGATATAACGACGCTCACCATCTTTATACAGAACCAGGGCGATATTCGCTGAACGGTTTGGATCATATTCCAAACGCTCAACTACAGCAGGGATACCATCTTTATTACGTTTAAAGTCAATCAAACGATAGTGCTGCTTGTGGCCACCACCAATGTGACGAGTGGTAATACGGCCATTGTTGTTACGACCACCGGTTTTGCTGCTTTTTTCCAGCAATGGAGCATAAGGTTTACCCTTATGCAGCTCAGGGTTAACCACTTTAACGACGTGGCGACGGCCCGGAGACGTAGGTTTACATTTAACAATTGCCATTGTTCTTTACTCCTCCGACTTACTCTGCACCACCGATGAAGTCCATATTCTGGCCTTCCTTCAGTGTAACGTAAGCTTTTTTCCAGTCGCTACGACGACCAATACGCTGACCGTGGCGTTTAGTTTTGCCTTTAACCAGCAAAGTGTTAACACCTTCAACTTCGACTTCAAAAAGTTTCTGCACAGCAGCTTTGATCTCTGCTTTAGTCGCGTCTTTCGCAACTTTGAGAACGATGGTGTTGCTCTTTTCCATCGCAGTAGAAGCTTTTTCAGATACGTGCGGCGCGCGCAGTACTTTCAGCAGACGTTCTTCACGGATCATGCCAGCATCTCCTCAACTTGCTTCACAGCATCAGCAGTCATAACCACTTTATCAAAGGCGATTAAGCTAACTGGATCAATACCAGCTACATCACGAACATCAACCTTGTACAGGTTGCGAGCTGCTAAGAATAAATTCTCATCAACTTCATGAGTGATAATCAGCACATCTTCCAGAGCCATCTCTTTCAGTTTCTGAACCAGAAGCTTGGTTTTAGGAGCTTCTACAGAAAACTTCTCGACAACGATCAAACGATCTTGACGTACCAGTTCAGACAGGATGCTTTTTAAAGCACCACGGTACATTTTCTTATTAACTTTTTGACTGTGGTCCTGTGGTTTAGCTGCAAAAGTTACACCACCAGAGCGCCAAATTGGGCTCTTAATAGAACCAGAACGTGCACGGCCAGTGCCTTTCTGACGCCATGGTTTCTTACCTGAACCAGAAACTTCAGCACGGGTTTTCTGAGCACGAGTACCTTGACGTGCACCAGCTGCGTAAGCAACAACTACTTGATGCACAAGCGCTTCATTGAAATCACGCCCGAAGGTAGTTTCGGAAACAGTCAGCGCGCCTTGCGCGTCTTTCATTACCAATTCCATTCCTATCTCCTCGACGTTACGCCTTAACAGCCGGTTTTACGATCAGGTTGCCGCCAGTTGCACCTGGAACAGCACCTTTGACCAGCAGCAGGTTGCGCTCAGCGTCAACACGTACTACATCCAGGCTTTGAACAGTTACACGCTCATTACCCAGTTGGCCTGCCATTTTCTTGCCTTTAAATACCTTGCCCGGAGTTTGGTTCTGACCAATAGAACCCGGAACACGATGAGACAAAGAGTTACCGTGGCTAGCATCTTGGGTACGGAAGTTCCAGCGCTTAACAGTACCAGCAAAACCTTTACCTTTAGATGTACCAGTAACGTCGACTTTCTTAACGTCAGCAAAAACCTCAACGCTAATATTTTGACCTACAGCATATTCTTCGCCTTCAGACAGACGGAATTCACGCAGGATACGGCCAGCTTCAACGCCGGCTTTAGCGAAATGGCCTGCTTCAGGTTTGTTTATACGGTTAGCTTTTTTGCTACCAGTAGTAACCTGAATTGCACGATAACCATCGCTATCCAGATCTTTAACCTGAGTGACACGGTTATCTTCAATTTCGATAACAGTTACAGGGATAGAAACGCCATCTTCAGTGAAGATACGAGTCATACCCACTTTTTTACCGACTAAACCAATCATTGTTTCAACCTCTCAATCGTTCAATGACCTGATTAACCCAGGCTGATCTGCACGTCTACACCGGCAGCCAGATCCAGACGCATCAGAGCATCAACGGTTTTCTCGGTTGGCTCAACGATGTCAACCAGACGCTTATGAGTGCGAATTTCGTACTGATCACGCGCATCTTTATTAACATGCGGAGAAATTAGAACGGTAAAACGCTCTTTACGAGTCGGTAGCGGGATCGGACCACGAACCTGCGCACCAGTACGCTTAGCGGTCTCGACAATTTCCGCAGTTGATTGATCGATCAAACGATGATCAAATGCTTTCAGGCGAATACGGATTCTTTGGTTCTGCATGAGACCAGAGCTCCAACTATTTTATAAACGTAAATAATTACTCCTCGTACCCATTTCGATTGACGGGAGAGTGTAATCGTTCAATATATAACCCCCACATCGGGAGTATTTTAAATGGCAGCAAAACAATCCTGCGCATTTACTACTGGTTAACAAACCAGACTTACACATAAGTAAGACCGCATATTATACGCAAATCAATTAACAAAGCAAGATACAGATGAAGATCTGTTCGGAGTAGAGTTAAAGGAGCATGAAACAAGATGCCCTAACTTAACAGATAGGGCATTTGTAGCTATTCTCCTTCAAGAATCTGTGCTTGAGTGTAATTTTGAATCCCCATACGTTCAATTAGTTCAAATTGAGTTTCCAGCCAATCAATGTGCTCTTCTTCCTCATCTAGGATATCGATCATCAAATCACGACTAACATAGTCATGAATCGAATCAGCATAAACAATTGCTTCTTTCAAATCTCTAGCTCCTTGCAATTCGAGCTGCAAGTCAGATTTGAGCATTTCTTCAATATCTTCTCCGATATTGAGCTTTCCTAGATCCTGTAAATTAGGAATTCCTTCAAGAAAAAGGATACGTTCAATGTACCTATCGGCATGCTTCATTTCATCGATAGATTCATGATATTCCTTATCATTAAGGCGGGTAAGGCCCCAGTTTTTGAACATCCGGGCGTGCAGAAAATACTGATTAATTGCAACAAGCTCATTTCCAAGAAGTTTGTTCAAATGAGCAATCATTTTTTTATCACCTTTCATAGTTTACTCCTCCGCTTCCAGTACTTAAAGTGTAGTACCTATTCAGCAGAGTAGTAGTAAACTTATCCCTTTTTTATCAAGCAACGTTATCTATCTTAGGCAGCTGTGCAATCTCCTCATTAATAAGCTCTCTGGCTTGGCGTATGCATTTGCCACAATCACGGCCTACAGGCACAATACGCTTTAGTTCTCTAATAGAGTGAATATGATGTTGACGCACCGCATTACGTATTGTTTTGTCACTTACCGCATTACATAGGCAGACATACATAAATAACACTCTCTGGTACACATTATAGCGCATATTAAATAATAATGAGTCTCATTTCAATAATCATTCGCATTTTAATTTTCTGATTCAAGTTCTTCCAACCACCTTTTTAGCTTTGTCAAATAGAGATAGTTATCTCATTCTGTAACTTCTTGGCTAGAAAGGATTTTCATCCCTATTGGGAATTTTCTTGAACTTATTCCATCTTAAAACTATCTCCAACATCACATCAGCAATTTGTTCAAAAACTAATAACTACCTGTATATAAAAGAAAAGATGACTCATCTAAGTTTGAAGACAAATGCATATTTGGGAAAATCACGGGTTGGTTACCGCTAACGCATTCTACCGATGAATGATGAATATATAGGTAGAACAGTTAGATAACGATGACACCACTAGAAAAAATAACCAAAATCAAAAAATTAAGACACCAAGAGATAATACAATGGGGGAGTTCATACAGGGAATTTAAGGAAGGGGGATATCAATTAAAATACTTACTAACAGACACCTAGTGCAGCACAACCAGGTGTCTGTTCTAAAACAAGCCAGAATGCAAACTTGTCCTAAGGTTAGATACTCAATTATTAGCTATTAAGCAATAATTTTAGCAACAACACCAGCACCGACAGTACGGCCGCCTTCACGGATAGCGAAGCGCAGACCCTGGTCCATTGCGATTGGCGCAATCAGGGTCACTTTCATCTGAATGTTATCACCTGGCATCACCATTTCCACGCCTTCTGGCAGCTCGATTGTGCCGGTCACGTCAGTTGTACGGAAGTAGAACTGTGGACGGTAGCCTTTGAAGAATGGCGTATGACGGCCGCCTTCGTCTTTGCTCAGAATATAAACTTCTGATTCGAAAGTGGTGTGCGGCTTGATTGAACCTGGTTTTGCCAGTACCTGACCACGTTCGATTTCGTCACGTTTAGTACCACGCAGCAGAACACCCACGTTCTCACCCGCACGGCCTTCGTCCAGCAGTTTGCGGAACATTTCTACGCCAGTACAAGTCGTTTTAGTCGTGTCTTTGATACCCACGATTTCAACTTCTTCACCCACTTTCACGATACCACGCTCTACACGACCGGTAACTACGGTACCACGGCCTGAAATAGAGAATACGTCTTCGATTGGCAGCAGGAATGGCTGGTCGATTGCACGCTCTGGTTCTGGAATGTAGCTGTCCAGCGCTTCCGCCAGCTCCAGGATTTTGCTTTCCCACTCAGCATCGCCTTCCAGCGCTTTCAGCGCAGAACCACGGATAACTGGCGTGTCGTCGCCTGGGAAATCGTACTGAGACAGCAGCTCACGCACTTCCATCTCAACCAGTTCCAGCAGTTCTTCGTCGTCTACCATGTCACATTTGTTCAGGAACACGATGATGTAAGGAACGCCTACCTGACGACCTAACAGAATGTGCTCACGAGTCTGTGGCATTGGGCCGTCAGTCGCAGCAACTACTAGGATTGCGCCGTCCATCTGAGCCGCACCGGTGATCATGTTTTTCACATAGTCAGCGTGGCCTGGGCAGTCAACGTGCGCATAGTGGCGGCTTGGAGTATCGTATTCTACGTGAGAAGTAGAGATAGTGATACCACGCGCTTTTTCTTCTGGCGCGTTATCGATTTGGTCGAATGCGCGAGCGCTACCACCGTAGGTTTTAGCCAGTACGGTAGTGATGGCGGCAGTCAGGGTAGTTTTACCGTGGTCAACGTGGCCGATAGTACCAACGTTAACGTGCGGTTTTGTACGTTCAAACTTTTCTTTAGACATTAGATTGTCCCTCTAAGACACGGAATCGGTGGTTCCACCACATCAACCAAGCAATTGCTCGTTGAATATCGCTTACAGGAATAAAATCGGGAGACAAGGACATTAAGGAAGTGGTGCTGATAGGCAGATTCGAACTGCCGACCTCACCCTTACCAAGGGTGCGCTCTACCAACTGAGCTATATCAGCACATCTTGGAGCGGGCAGCGGGAATCGAACCCGCATCATCAGCTTGGAAGGCTGAGGTAATAGCCATTATACGATGCCCGCATTGAACTCGGCTACCTGACTTTAATCAGCTGTACGTCGGTCTCGATATGCTTTTCCTTTAGTAAAAGGAAAAGAAGATACCAAGACTAAATCTGATTCTTTGGTGGTGGGGGAAGGATTCGAACCTTCGAAGTCTGTGACGGCAGATTTACAGTCTGCTCCCTTTGGCCGCTCGGGAACCCCACCTTTTCCAAATTTTTAATGGTGCCGGCACCAAGAATCGAACTCGGGACCTACTGATTACAAGTCAGTTGCTCTACCAACTGAGCTATGCCGGCATCAAGTGCTGCGCATTCTAGGCAGTGTGAGAGCACTATGCAACAAAAAAATTGCCATCCTTGATCATTCGGTCACAAAACGCTCACTTTCATTCAATTAGCTGTTTTTTTCAATATGTTTAGCTCAAATAATAAACACAAAATCACCTATCACCATCGAGGAACTGATCACAGTGCCCGATAAAACTTGATAGGTCACTTCATTTTACGTCATTTAAATTTCCATCATGATAAACAAACAGCTAAAGCTAACATTAAGTAAAGCAACTCAATTTTTTACGCTTCTGCATTCCTTGCAAAAAAAACCGATAAAAATACAAAAAAGCCTACGCCTGCCGCTCATCAGTCGATATCATGCAATTTATTTTTTGCCGGGTACAGGTTGTTTATTGCAACTTGTCCAACCTGCACAAACAGGCAGATGTTGGTTTATGAATAAAAAAGAACTTTTTTTGGCCACTCCATATTTGCAATTCAATCGTGAACAATGGGCAACCTTACGCGATTCAGTTCCACTGACACTAACAAAAGAAGAATTAATTGATTTAAAAGGAATTAATGAAGAAATTTCTTTAGAAGAAGTTGTTGAGATTTACCTTCCTTTATCTCGCTTACTCAATTTTTATATTAGTTCAAATTTACGTCGTCAAGCAGTGCTCGAACAATTTCTAGGTACTGATGGACAAAAAGTCCCTTATGTCATAGGAATTGCTGGTAGTGTTGCCGTTGGTAAAAGTACTACTGCACGTCTATTACAAGCCCTGCTAAGTCGTTGGCCTGAACACAGAAGTGTAGAATTAATTACTACAGATGGTTTTCTACATTCTAATAACGTACTGAATGAACGTGGACTGATGAAAAAGAAAGGGTTCCCGCAATCATATGATATGCATAGCTTAGTGAAATTTGTATCTGATATTAAATCGGGATCTACACAAGTATCCGCACCAGTTTACTCTCATCTTACCTATGATATCGTACCAAACGAGCAAAAACTCATTAAACAACCAGACATTTTGATTCTCGAAGGTTTGAATGTATTACAAAGCGGTATGGATTATCCTCATGATCCACACCATGTATTTGTCTCTGATTTTGTCGACTTTTCTATCTACGTCGATGCACCAGAAAAACTACTCAAAAGTTGGTATATCAGTCGTTTCTTAAAATTCCGTCAGGGCGCCTTTTCCGATCCAGACTCTTATTTCCACAGCTATTCCAAGCTATCAGAAGAAGAAGCCATAAATACTGCATCAGATATCTGGCAAGAAATCAATGGACTGAATTTGCGACAAAATATTTTACCAACTCGAGAACGTGCAAGCCTAATCATGACAAAAGGTACTAATCACACTATTGAAAGCGTAAGACTGCGTAAGTAAAAATAGTTCCCGAATCCGGAAGACATTCCTCTTCCGGTCGTTTTTAACAACCTCTTAAAGAAATCTCCCCACCTATATATGGGGTTATAACACCATTCTGATCAAGTAACAAAGCACCTTGCTGATTAATACCCCTAGCTATACCATACACTTCCTGACTACCAATAATTAATTTCACCGGTCTATCCATAAAATTATCTAACTCAAACCACCGAGAAACAAATGAAGACAAACCTTCATTTTCAAACTGAATTAAAGCCTTCCTTAGATCAAGTATTATTTCTACAGCCAATTTATTACGATCAACTTCAATGCCTGCCTGCAACAAATTAATCCATTGCTGATTAATAGATTCTTCATCCCTATGATCCATTGAAATATTTATACCCGCCCCTATCACAACCTGAGCAGCATCACCAGTCTTTCCTATTAATTCAACTAAGATTCCCGCTAATTTCTTATCATCAAGATATAAATCATTTGGCCATTTTACCCTAATTCTATCAGCTCCAAATCGATGTAATACTTCAGCAATAACAATGCCAACAACCAGACTCAATCCGATTGCAGCAGCAGGTCCTTGTTCAAGGCGCCAATACATAGATAAATAAAGATTTTTTCCAAAGGGCGAAACCCATTTCCTTCCACGCCGCCCTCTGCCAGCATACTGATACTCTGCAACACAAGCATCCCCTGATTTCAACTCAGATAAACGTTCAAGCAAGTACTGATTAGTCGAATCAATAACTGGCAAAACAGTTATACGATCCTGAGGTAAGTATTGAAAAATAGTATATTCATCAAGTAATTGCATAGGCACCACAAGGCTATAGCCCTTTCCAGGAGTTGTTTCTAGTTCAATTCCCCATTCACGAATTGTCTGTATATGTTTATTAATCCCAGCTCTACTCATTCCTAAATCTTGTCCCAACTGTTGGCCAGAATGAACGTCACCGTCAGACAAAATCTTAATCAACTGTAATGGCACGGTTATATCTTTCATGAAATACATTCCACAGCATCAATTTCGCCTTTAGAACCAATAAAACGAACCTCAGGTTCAAGTAACACACCAAACTTACTTATCACTTGCTGACGAGTATAGGCAGCCAATGAGACTACATCCTTGCCTGTAGCATTTTCCTGATTTATCAATACTAGAGCTTGTCTAAGATGCACAGATGCACCTCCAATGCGATAACCTTTTAAATTACAATGTTCAATGAGCCAACCTGCCGCTAATTTAAACATCCCATTCATGTAAGGATATTGGGGGCTATCAGGGTAATTTTCTTTGATTTTTGCCGCAACTTGCGCACTGACAATTGGGTTTTTAAAGAAACTCCCCGCATTTCCTGTTATTGCAGGATCAGGCAATTTATTGGTACGCATTGCACATACTGAATCAAAGATATTCTGAGGAGTTACATTATCTTTCGACAGCCTAACTAAATCACCATAGCTCAATATCGGCCGCCAATTCTTCTTCAACAATAATCCTACGGAGATAATGGAATGATTTACTTTATATTTATGCTTGAAAACACTATCCCGATATCCAAACTGACATTCACCAACACTAAGACGCGTTTGTTCCCCAGTTTCTAGATTAAGAATATCTACATATTCACACACATCTCTAAATTCAATACCATATGCACCAATATTTTGAATTGGTGCAGCACCAACGCAACCAGGAATTAAAGCCAGATTCTCTAATCCATAGATTTGATTTTTAAGAGAATGGCAGACTAATTCATGCCAATTTTCTCCTGCCCCTACATGTAAATGCCACGATTCATCTGTCTCCCGCTGTTGAATCCCCATAATCCTATTCAGAATCACAGTTCCTTCAAAATTTGCAGTAAATAAGACATTACTGCCTCCACCAAGTAATAATGCAGGTTGTTTTTCACTTTTGGCTTTCTGCCATAAAGTTAATAAAGACTCGGCAGATTCAGCTATATCTAAACGTTTAGCGTAAACTGATAACCCAAAGGTATTAAATTCTTTAAGAGAAAGCATTTACTCAATACTCAATAAAGCTACTTAATAAGTAGTTTATCAGCTATAGGCGTGGAAAACAGTTGGAAAAATAAGTTAGTTCTTTATTATTAATGCAAAAAGGCCACCCTTTTGGATGGCCTTTTCGTCTCAAAATAAAGTCTGGCAGTTCCCTACTCTCACATGGGGAGACCCCACACTACCATCGGCGCTACGGCGTTTCACTGCTGAGTTCGGCATGGGGTCAGGTGGGACCGCCGCGCTATCGCCGCCAGGCATATTCGGTTTTACTCCGGCCGTCGCGTCTCTTCATCCGCAACCGCCCGAATCAATCTCTGAACAAGCTGAAATTCATCTCTCTTCTGTCTTCCGACAGCCGTTTTCTGTTCTCTGTCTTCCGGCTGCCGACGCCAAAACACCTTCGGC
>NZ_JAZGJN010000235.1:0-30976 GCF_038085095.1 Photorhabdus sp. P32
ACCCCCCCCACACCCACCGCAGCCACACCCCCCCCACAGCCGCCGCCCCACACCGGCAATCCAGCCCCACCCCCCGCCCCCCCCACCCTCCCGAACCTGCCCACGCCGCCGCCCGCCTTGAAGTCTTTGCCCGCGGCGCCGATAACATCCATAACGCCCTCTGGCACATCTGGCAAACCGCGCCCAATTCCGGCTGGTCAGACTGGCAATATTTAGGGAACGTACTTACCAGTGACCCTGCCGTATATGCTAACGCCGATGGTCGTCTTGAAGTCTTTGCTCGCGGCTCTGATAAAGCGCTCTGGCACATCTGGCAGAATGTAGCATCCTGTTCATCGTCTAGTTCATGGTCTAGCTGGACATCCCTTGGGGCACCTTGAGCGACGCTTAAACAATGAAATAATCTGTCAAGCTCAGCTCCGCACAAGACATACATAACTTTTTGGCCTGATGCATTAGAGAAAACATTTACTACTCTGCATCAGGCCAGTAGTAGCTCATTGACTGAAATCAACCCAGTTCTCAACAAACAAACCAAGCATTCGCTCAAACTCGCGTATGTTGTTGATGAAAAAGATATAGTTTTGTGTATCTAATGTAGACTCTGAGTCAAATATACCCGTTATCTTTCAAGTTGCCTCTTTGTTGGCTGCGCTCGCTCACCCCGGTCACATCGTTATCTATGCTCCCGGGGATTCGCTCTCTTGCCGTCGCGATGCATCTTGAAATCCATAGGGTATATACCCAAAAGGCAATTTCAAATAAAGCCTCCATTTTATCGAACATTCATAAACTAGAATCTGTGTTTTTTTAATGCTAGTCGTCAAACTATTCGCTTCCGTAAAGATTATCAGACGTTTTTAATGCAATTAAAACAATCATGATAAAAACACATTTCAAAATATAACAAACAATAAAGATGAAAACTTAAAATAATAAAATAATTCATTTCATAATTTATTATTTTTGAATGACTGTATGTAAAAATATATATAAACACAAGCGATTTTATAATGTAGCATCTCATCCACTTAATACTTAACGGATCATTAATCAACATCAAATAAAACATTAATTATTTCTTCAAAGAAGAAAGAGTAAAAGTGAGAGTATTAATTCATAGAATCAAACACCTTACTTATTAAATGACTATTTAGTCAATCTGAAAAATTATTTTTAACGAGGATATATATGCAACAAGAATCTATTAATATACCAAAGTCAGATAATGCCGAACTACCTGTTGAAAATGAGGTAGCCATCGAAAACGGCACAATCGCGTTGTCTGAAATTGTCTCAGTAGTAAACACCGCTGATGGTCGGCTTGAGGTTTTCGGTGTCGGCACTGACAACGCGGTGTGGCACAATCGGCAAACAGAACCACATTCAGGCTCTTCCTGGTCTGGCTGGATCTCACTTAACGGAAACGTAACCAGCAAACCTGTCGTTTATATCAATACAGACGGTCGACTGGAAGTATTCGCACGCGGCACCGATAATGCGCTCTGGCATACCTGGCAAACCGCCGTCAATGCCGGTTGGTCAAACTGGCAATCTTTAGGAGGCTTAATTACCAGTAATCCGGCGGTAGGCGTCAACACCGATGGCCGACTCGAAGTCTTTGCACGTGGCACCGATAACGCTCTCTACCACATTTCACAAACTGCCGCTCATTCCAATCTGTGGTCAAATTGGCAATCTTTGAACGGCGCGATCACCAGCAACCCCGCAGTTCATATCAACTCCGACGGTCGGCTTGAAGTCTTCGCACGTGGTACCGATAACGCTCTCTACCACATCTGGCAAAGCGCTCCTGATTCCAATCAGTGGTCAAATTGGGATTCACTCGGCGGCATCATCACTAGCGATCCTGTAGTCATCGACACCGCTGATGGTCGGCTTGAAGTTTTTGCCCGCGGCACCAATAACGCACTCTACCACATCTGGCAAACCGTTCCCCATTCCGGGCCGTGGTCGGGCTGGGCGTCGTTAAATGGCTGGCTCACTAGTGCCCCTGCGGTGGCGAAGAACGCCGATGGACGACTTCAAGTTTTTGCACGCGGCGCCAATAACGTACTCTACCAAATCTGGCAAACAGTTTCTCATTCCGGTCCGTGGTCTAATTGGGCCCCGTTCAATGGCACGACCACCAGTGCGCCAACGGCAGTGAAAGACGCCGATGGTCGGCTTGAAGTTTTTGTTCGCGGCACCGATAACGCACTCTGGAACACCAGGCAAGGCACATCATCGTGGTCCGCTTGGGTATCCCTCAATGGCTCCTTAATCGACGCTTCAGCAATCAAATAATCTGGAATGAATCCAGCTTTGCATAAGACAAACGTCACCTTCTGGCCCGATACGCTAAGGAAAATATTCACTGCGCTTCATCGGGCCAGTGGCACCCAATTTGCTGATAAAAATCTGATATTAGATACATAAACCCGGTACGGATTCGAAATTACATATTATTTTTGATAATAAGAACATATTTTTGTCTATCTGAAACAGACTGTTAGTCGAATATGTCTGGAAAGCAACTTCAAACAGAATAACCTTTTTTAGGTACATGATTAAATCAGGATCTGTGTTTATCAATAGCCAGATTACGAATTGTGTGCTTTAATAATTATTCAACCAAATATTTTAAATAAAATTTAAAAAACATAAAAAAATATATCTAAAATAGGAACCAACGGGGACTTTAAAATAAAAAAACAGTTAATTTAAATTAAATGATTTCGTATAAAAACAACATATAAAAATATGTAACCGCATAATACGAGGCTATATTTATTTAACATTTTACAGTTCAATCATTAACAAAAAAACATCCACCATTTATTTCATTAAAAAAATAGGAGACCAGTAAAAAAATCAATATATATACCTAAGAGATTTCGAGTTGCAGCGCGGCGGCAAGTGAACGAATCCCCAGGAGCATAGATAACGATGTGACTGGGGTGAGTGAAAGCAGCCAACAAAGCAGCAGCTTGAAAGATGAAGGGTATAAAGCCCAATATCCTTCCCATTAAGTGATTATTTTTAGTCCAAAAAATTATATTTAAAGAGAATATAGACATGAATAAAGAACTTATAAAAACACCAACCCCAGATAATACCGAAGTATATGTTGCCGATGAAGTAGGGATAGAGAGTTCTGCAATAGCATTACCTGGAATTGTCTCAGTAGCAAACAATGCCGATAATCGACTTGAGGTTTTCGGTGTGAGCGCTGACAGCGCAGTGTGGCACAACTGGCAAACAACACCGCTGCCAAGCTCCTCTTGGGCCGGCTGGAGCAAATTTAACGGAGTAGTCACTAGCAAACCCGCTGTTCATCGTAATTCGGACGGTCGATTGGAAGTATTCGTGCGTGGTACGGATAATGCACTCTGGCACAACTGGCAGACCGCCGCTGATAGCAATACTTGGTCAAGCTGGCAGCCGCTACAGGGTGGGATCACTAGCAACCCAGAAGTTTGCATTAACTCCGACGGCCGACTTGAGGTCTTTGCACGCGGCGCCGATAACGCGTTATGGCACATCTGGCAAACCGCAGCCCATACCAATTCTTGGTCAAGCTGGAAATCTCTGGGCGGCACACTCACCAGTAATCCTGCCGCACACATCAACGCCGATGGCCGGCTTGAGGTCTTTGCACGCGGCCCCGATAACGCGCTATGGCACATCTGGCAAACGACTGCCCACACGGATCAGTGGTCAAATTGGCAATCACTAAAAGGCATAATCACTAGCGACCCTGTAGTCATCGACAACTGCGATGGTCGGCTCGAAGTCTTCGCATGCGGTGCCGATAGTACACTCCGGCACATTTCACAGATCAGCTCAGATTCTGTTTCGTGGTCAAACTGGCAGTGTTTGGATGGTGTGATCACTAGCGCCCCGGCGGTGGTGAAGAATATCTCTGGTCTGCTTGAGGTCTTTGCACGCGGCGCTGATAACACGCTCTGGCGCACCAGGCAAATTTCTAATAACGGTCCGTGGTCTAACTGGGCCTCATTCACAGGTATTATCGCCAGCGCCCCAACGCTAGCGAAGAATTCAGATGGCCGGATTGAGGTCTTTGTGCTTGGTCTTGATAAGGCGCTTTGGCACCTCTGGCAAACCACTTCATCACCGACATCCTCGTGGACCACCTGGGCTCTCATCGGCGGTATCACCTTGATCGATGCTTCTGTGATCAAGTAATCAGAAAGAAGCTAGCTCCACACGAGACGATCGTGAGCTGCTGGCCCGGTGCAAAAGGAAAATATCCATTGCGTTTCACCGGGCCAGATAGGGGGATAATGGGCTGTACCCAAATTCTGTATCAAGGCTCTTTTATCATCAATATTCGAACATTTAACGATTATTTTTATAAAAAAAGCTATATCTCAACCTACACATTTACAACTGATTAATTCATCCGTCATTACTGTCCCATTCAATCTTCATCATTCAACCGCAATGGTTTATAAATAAATATATAGTGACACTTATAGTGAATGTATATCACAAGTTATAAACTAATCCAGCCATTCAGTCAGCACTTTCTCTAGTTTATTCAACGCCTGAATATGTTTATCTTTTGACATAAGATCGAGATTGTGTAACTTCCATTTTACCGCCGGTAAATACTGAATTTGGCTCTCTGGAGACAACAGCCAATCCGGCTTACCACTTTTGAAGGACATCAAAAAGTCATAATCCCTTTGGGTAAACTGTTCCTTAAGTGCTGAAATCATCAATTCAGGCACGGAATTAAGGTCTTCCAACAACACACTATTGAATGTCATTCCACTGAATTCATTCACATAGAGCTCAGAAATATCCTTCCATCGAGGATTAAGTACTTCAGACAATGGTCGGGGATGGCTAAGTAAATAGGCGATGAACCCATTAAAGATTGAACGATTTATTCCCTGCGCTTCAAGCAACATTTTGACGTCAAAAAGATCGCGTGGATGCTGGCGATCTAACGCTGCACATAGCTTACCACCATAAAGATCGGCAATCGAAACGACCTGAATAGAGACAAAACCAAATTCATCTTCTACAGCCTCCACAACATCGCGCTCCTGAGGTGGATATAGCGTGCCGCGCGCAACTGGAGAGACCTCGATTTTTATCTGCGCTTCTTGAGAAGTAACAATAATACGCATTTCATTAGAATTGTTTGTCTGTAGTGCTGCAAAAATCCCCTCTTGTTGTTGGAGCAAAGTGGCAATCCTAGTTAATGCCGCTCGAACATTGGGTAACGCTAACTCCCTGCTTTCCAAAGGTGTATAAACCAGATCAATATCAACTGACAACCGGGGAAAATCACGTACAAACAAATTAATCGCCGTCCCCCCTTTCAGTGCAAAACAGCGCTCTGCTGCTACCACAGGAAGTATGCTCATCAACAACACTACTTGTCGGTAATACGGCGAATATTTATCCATGAGATAATCCATTGTTCAAATACTTTTCTGGAACCGTAATCTGATACTGTTTATCCAATTTCCCTCCTAACACGACTTGACGCTTCCCTGTCCCTAAATCAATTTTAGTTTTATCAACACGTTTAGCCCATGCATGGGCATAATAGTCGGTCAAAAAAAGGTATAAACGATTGGTTTGGATCGCATGACTGGAATGAAGGAGTATTTCCACTTTACGCGGGCTGAGGTTAACCAAACCTTGGAAAAGTTCCGCAGCATGTTCAAAAGAAAACGGCACCGGTACAGCATCTAAAACTTCGTAAACGGCTAATTCAGGTATACTGGCTTTTAGCTGTTTTCCTTTGATTTCAACATCTGTCAGGTATTTCTCATCAAGTAGGGACAACTTCTGATTAGAAATCAAAAACCAGTCAACATCGGGAAATTCTTTAAACCACTTCGGCAACGCAGTTTTATCTTTCACGCAGAGCCATATCCTTTGCTGCTTTAACTGTAGATAATGAGAACGGCCTTGGTACACCAGACTGGTAAGCCCCGCTAAATGAACCGGGATAGAAAGCTGGTTTTGCAGGCACTGCACAGCATCACTCCACTCAGGCTTACGTCCTGTCCGTACATACACCCCGGCCCGCAGTTTTTGCAGCCAATTGCTATTCATGTACTTATTCGCTAGAGAAGGGCTGATGCTGTGTTTTGTTAGCCAAGATTGCAATACTAAGGAGCCCGGCGTAGTGTTTTGCAAAAGCCAGTTTAATTTTGATGACATAGATTCACTCCTAGTGTAACAATATCATAAATAGTAAACCATCGAGTGACTAAAGTGTCAATTTTTTGAGCAGTCATTTCATTGATAACATCGTTATATTGTGTTTTTCCCATTACTAACCAGACCAAAATTACAACTAAATTTGCGAATTGCTTCTAGATTTTACTTGTGTAAGTTTAAAGCTTGGTGCGATACCATAACAAAAGAATTGATTCACCAACTTAACTAAGACCACTGCATGATTAATACAGAAACTTTCGACACCCACACGCCCATGATGCAGCAATATCTCCGTCTTAAAGCACAGCATCCTGATATCCTGCTGTTTTACAGAATGGGGGATTTCTATGAGCTATTTTATGACGATGCCAAAAAGGCGGCGAAATTGCTGGATATTTCCCTGACCAAACGAGGTCAATCAGCCGGCAATCCCATCCCTATGGCAGGCGTGCCCTATCATGCAGTAGAAAACTATTTAGCTAAGCTGGTTCAATTAGGTGAATCAGTCGCTATCTGTGAGCAAATTGGCGATCCTGCCACCAGCAAAGGCCCGGTTGAACGTAAAGTAGTTCGCATCGTTACTCCCGGTACCGTGACAGATGAAGCATTATTACAGGAACGGCAAGATAATCTGCTGGCAGCTATTTGGTACGATAATCAGGGATTTGGTTATGCCACACTGGATGTAACATCTGGCCGCTTCCAAATATCTGAAATGGCAGAGTTGGAAACGATAGCCGCTGAATTGCAACGTAGCCGTCCTGTTGAATTGCTCTATCCTGAAAGTTTTGAGCATATGGCTTTAATTGAAAATCTTCATGGCCTGCGCCGTCGCCCTTTATGGGAATTTGAGTTGGATACCGCAAAACAGCAATTGAACCTGCAATTTAGTACCCGTGATCTTGTCGGTTTTGGCGTGGAAAAAGCAGCACTCGCTCTGCGTGCCGCTGGTTGCCTGTTGCAATATGTCAAAGATACTCAACGCACGGCGCTGCCGCATATCCGTGGCATTACGGTGGAACGTCAGCAAGATACGGTTATTATGGATGCCGCCACCCGCCGTAATCTGGAACTAACACAAAACCTGTCTGGCAGTACAGATAATACTCTCGCTTCTGTTCTTGATCTGTGTGTTACCCCGATGGGTAGCCGGATGTTGAAACGCTGGTTGCATGCCCCTGTCAGGGACCGCCAGATATTAGAAAACCGTCAACAAGCTATCGCTACCTTGCAGGAAATTGGATTAGAGTTGCAGCCATTTTTGCTACAGGTAGGTGATCTCGAACGTGTGTTAGCTCGTTTAGCTCTACGCTCTGCTCGTCCAAGGGATCTGGCAAGAATGCGCCATGCATTCCAGCAATTACCGGATATCCACCAAATTATGGACTCCTCAGATTCCGCCTATATCAAGCAATTGCAGAAAAATATCGGCAGATTTGACGAACTACAGGAATTACTTGAAAAAGCGATTGTAGAAACACCGCCGGTATTAGTTCGGGATGGCGGCGTAATCGCACCGGGTTATAACAGCGAGTTGGATGAGTGGCGCACACTGGCTGACGGCGCCAGTAACTATCTGGAACAACTGGAAATTCGTGAACGGGAAAAACTGGGTCTTGATACTCTGAAAGTCGGCTTTAACGGTGTTCATGGCTACTATATTCAAGTCAGCCGAGGGCAGAGCCATCTGGTGCCAATTCACTATGTCCGCCGTCAGACACTGAAAAATGCTGAGCGTTATATCATCCCCGAGCTAAAAGAATATGAAGATAAGGTTCTGACCTCTAAAGGGAAGTCTCTGGCAATAGAGAAAGCGCTTTACGAAGAATTATTCGATCTATTACTGCCTCATTTGGCCGAATTACAAACCAGCGCCGAAGCACTAGCTGAACTTGATGTATTGGCAAATCTGGCAGAACGCGCTGAAACCCTGAATTATATTTGTCCAACATTGAGTGACAAACCGGGAATTCAAATCACCGGTGGCCGCCATCCAGTTGTTGAGCAAGTTCTGAGTGAGCCATTTATCTCAAACCCTCTCTCTTTATCTGCACAGCGGCGCCTGCTGATTATTACCGGTCCAAACATGGGCGGTAAAAGTACCTACATGCGTCAGGCAGCGCTTATTACACTTCTGGCCTATATCGGTAGCTTTGTACCGGCTGAAAAAGCTGTTATCGGCCCGATTGATCGCATATTTACCCGTGTAGGCGCTTCCGACGATCTGGCATCCGGCCGTTCAACCTTCATGGTCGAAATGACAGAAACCGCCAATATTTTGCACAATGCGACAGAACAAAGTTTGGTCTTGATGGATGAGATTGGCAGAGGCACATCAACCTACGATGGCCTTTCTCTGGCATGGGCATGTGCAGAAAATCTGGCAAACCGCATTAAAGCAATGACCTTGTTTGCCACTCACTATTTTGAACTGACCACGTTGCCGGAAAAACTTGAAGGAGTGGTCAATATTCATCTGGATGCGGTAGAGCATGGAGATACCATCGCATTTATGCACAGCGTACAAGAGGGCGCAGCCAGTAAGAGTTACGGGCTGGCAGTGGCTTCTCTCGCTGGCGTTCCACGCGAAGTGATCAAACGAGCGCGCCAGAAACTTAAAGAGCTGGAATCGCTATCCAATCATGCAACGGCAAGTCATGTGGATACACCTCAGCTTGCGCTATTAACAGAAGAAACATCACCGGCGGTTGAAGCATTAGAAAATCTTAATCCAGATTCACTGACTCCGCGTCAAGCATTAGAATGGATTTATCGATTAAAAGATATGGTGTAAGAACGTGTTTGACAAAAGCCTTTTACAACCAATATACCGTTTTTTGCAATGTGAAACCCCGGATTTGTGGGTAGATAAAGCAAAACAGCCTGAAAATTTATCTGTGCTTCTACGGGATCATCTGTTATGTGAACTCAAAGCAGCACAGAGCGCGATGTTTTTGATCCGCAAATATGCTGTGGATCAGCGAAGTGAGGATACACTTCTGGCATGGTTTAAACCTTATGAAGATTTTGCTTACAAGAAGATTGGCGATCTCAATTCACTAAAAGGCCAAAACCAAGTAACCAAACAGATCACCGCCAAAGCTAATTCACCCTATAGCCAGGATCTGATTGATAAAATGGTATTGCTGATTAAAGAAGAGTTACATCACTTCTATCAGGTGCTGGAGATCATGGATGAGCGCAATATCAGCTATGAAAGCATCACTGCCAGCCGTTATGCTAAAGGTATGCTTAGTCACATTACCAACCATGAACCTTATACACTGGTAGATAAGCTGATTATCGGCGCTTACATTGAAGCGCGTTCTTGTGAACGTTTCGCCAAACTCGCTCCTCATCTGGATGAAGATCTGAGTAAATTTTATATCTCGCTGCTGCGCTCTGAAGCACGTCATTACCAGGACTATCTTTCACTGGCACAATCTATTGCTAATGAAGATATTACCGAGCGGGTGAACTATTTTGGCCGTGTTGAAGCTGAATTAATTCAAAATCCAGATAGCGATTTTAAATTCCATAGCGGCGTCCCTGTAATTTGAACTGAGTGTAAATTGAAAGGTGAGCTTATATTCACCTTTCACACCGATGATAAACCTCGTTTAAAATAACGAGGTTTGTTTTTCCTTTTGAATAATGTTCTGATCCCTTTTCCCCAATAGGCGGCGATAAGACCAGTGGAAAATTAACTGATGTTAGAGTAGAACCTAGAGGAAATAAATATATACCCGTTATCTTTCAAGTTGCCTCTTTGTTGGCTGCACTCACTCACCCCGGTCACATAGTTCTCTATGCTCCCGGAGATTCGCTCCCTTGCCGTCGCGATGCATCTTGAAATCCATTGGGTATATACCCGTCATCTTTCAAGTTGCCTCCTTGTTGGCCGCGCTGCGGCTCGAAATCTATTAGGTATAATTTATTTGGGGCAATAAATTACAAACTTTATGATAAATTTACAGATCCATATGATACGTTCAATTTGGTTAAAAAGGATTTCAATCCAAATGGAACTCCATTTAATATAACAGGATCATGGAAATAACCTGTAAATTTCAATATCGATAAAAATGTATATGATAATAAAATCAAACTGCTAATTGATAAACAATAGCGGATATTTATTATCGTACATTTAATGCACGACATAATATAGGAACTCAGATAGATTTAAAAAACAGTAAAGTAGTAGCGGAGAAAAAATATTAACTAAAATAAAAATAATAACACTTACTACCGATGATATTAATGTTTTTTTTACGTTTTTATTTAAAATAAAGAAATAACTAACCGTTATAGATAATAGAAAAAAAACAATGGCATCAATTAGTCGTGATAACAAAAATATCATTCCACATCCTTTATTGAAAAATCTTTCTTTAATTATACAGCCAATTTTATTGAAAATAATTGCTGTTTTAAAACCATTAAGTTGGCATAGTAATCAAAGTAGTGACTTGTGCCACAATTATCAATTATTTTCGATTAATTTTATTGGCGTATCGTTTAGGTTCAAGAAGGGCAACCTCAAGTTGGCCGGTAACCCCTTAGACTGGATTCTCCCCTTCTCTGGACTGCCACTAATCGAATGTGGAACAAGCTATTTGCAATCGATGAAGGTGAGACACATCGATATGCTATTTTGCCTGCCATAAATCATAGTCTATCTGCATCCCCATCCAAACTTGAGGTGAGCTGCCAATAACAACAGACAATTTCAGCGCCATTTCTGGCGAAACATCAGACTTGCCAACAACCAAGCGTTGCACAGTTGATGGCGTTACACCCAGCGTCTTAGCCAAACCTCTAACACCCAAATTCAGAGTCTCCATAGCCTCTTTAACCAATATTCCAGGATGCGGGGGGTTATACATCATAGCCATTTTTCAAGTTGCCTCTTTGTTGGCTGCACTCACTCACCCCGGTCACATAGTTATCTATGCTCCCGGGGATTCGTTCCCCTGCCGTCGCGATGCATCTTGAAATCCATTGGGTATATATAGATATCACCATCACACAACTTCTCGAAAAAGCGAATCAGGGAAGAAGTTAAAAAAGGGATGTTCATCACATCACTGCAATTTAAATATCAAAAATATTTGATTGAAATTTACTATCATCATCCCAGACAACCAGACAATTAAAATAATTCTACAGAGTACTGAAGAACCTGATAATACCAAGCATCAACAATGCAAAAACAGGGACAACAGTTCTTCAGAACCCAAGTAGCCAAACTATTCAACAATTAAGTACGGAATAACGCTTCAATATTCAAACCTTGAGTTTGCATAATATCTTTCAGACGTCGCAAACCTTCGACCTGGATCTGACGCACTCTTTCCCTTGTCAAACCGATCTCTTTACCCACATCTTCCAACGTTTCAGCTTCATATCCCAAAAGACCAAAACGACGCGCTAATACTTCACGTTGCTTCGAATTCAACTCAAACAGCCACTTGACGATACTCTTTTTCATATCGTCTTCTTGTGTTGTTCCCTCCGGCCCGGTTTCATTCTCATCCGATAAAACATCCAATAACGCTTTATCAGAATCACTGCTAATAGGTGTATCAACCGAAATGATACGTTCATTCAACCGCAACATACGGCTTACATCATCAACCGGTCTATCCAGTTGCTCTGCTATCTCTTCCGGGCTAGGTTCATGATCCAATTTATGGGCAAGTTCTCTTGCGGTACGCAAGTAGACGTTGAGCTCTTTAACAATGTGGATTGGCAACCGAATAGTACGGGTTTGATTCATAATCGCCCGTTCAATGGTTTGCCGAATCCACCATGTTGCATAGGTAGAAAACCTGAACCCGCGCTCCGGGTCAAATTTTTCAACAGCACGGATAAGGCCAAGATTACCTTCTTCAATCAAATCAAGAAGAGCTAAGCCTCTGTTACTGTAACGACGGGAAATTTTGACAACCAATCGCAAGTTACTTTCGATCATTCTCTGGCGGGCCAGAACATCACCACGTAATGCCCGCCTTGCGAAAAAAACTTCTTCTTCCGCTGTCAGCAAAGGAGAAAAACCAATCTCGCCGAGATAAAGCTGTGTCGCATCAAGAACTCGCTGGCTCATGCCATGCAATACATCTAAATCATTCTCAAAATCAGTTATATCATCCTCATCGTTCTTCAATAATTTCTCATCGAAGTCGTCAGCTTCAATACCACTTTCATCTAAATCCGCATCATCATACAACTCGTTAACTTTCAGCGTATTTTGGCTCATAAGCTGCCCCTACCCATGATAATGCAGGCAGAATTCAGCATTCTGCCCAGTTTATCGCTGCGGAAGATAACGCAGCGGGTTTACGGATTTTCCCTTGTAACGAATTTCAAAGTGTAATCTTACAGAACTGGTACCCGTGCTACCCATAGTGGCGATTTTTTGCCCCGCCTTGATGTCCTGTTGCTCACGAACTAGCATTGTATCGTTATGAGCATAGGCACTCAGGTAGTCATCGTTATGTTTTATAATTATTAGATTTCCATATCCACGTAAGGCGTTTCCGGCGTAGACAACTCGACCACCTGCTGTCGCAAATACTGACTGGCCCCGGCTACCTGCGATATCAATCCCTTTGTTACCCCCTTGGGTATCAGAGAAACTTTCAATCATTTTACCTTCAGCCGGCCACATCCAACTGCTAACAACACTGTTTCCACTGCTCGCGGTTGTCGTCGGTGATGCTAAATACGTATTATTTACTGTTGACGTAGTTGCCCGTGGCAACATTTTTACACTCTTTTGTATCCCGGAATTTGCAGGATACGCATTAGTTGATTGAGAATCAACCAGGGCTGTTTGCTTTTGATTATGGTTATAAGTGGTTAACATCCCGCTACTACCGGTCCTCAAAGTCTGCCCCACCGTCAGACTGTAAGGTTCTGAAATATTATTTTTGCTCGCAAGATCACGAAAATCATTACCTGTAATCCAAGCGATATAAAACAGAGTATCCCCATGCTTGACGGTATAAGCGCTGCCGTTATAGCTGCCCTTAGGAATACTGTCATAATCACGGTTATAAACAATTTTCCCCTGCAAATTGCTATCAGTCTCACTCATTGATGAAGGTGAAGATGGCATCGGCGTAGATATCGCAGAATTGCCGGAAGATATTACTGGATGACTACTCCCTCTGCTTTGTTTTTGATCAATACTGGTGATAGGCGCAGGACGAGTTGGCGTATTTGTACAGCCGACTAACCAGGCTCCCATCAATAAACACGTTACAATCCGCTGTATTTTTTTCATTGGGCTTCCCGAATTCATATTTCCTTCCCCCATAACGGCAAAGATAAGCGTAAAAGTTAATAATTTCTAAAGGTTATACCTAACCACAAAAATTCCAAAACGAAAGTAATTTCGCTTATTAAAGCAAATATAACCATTAATTGAAAAATAGTTGCAATAGGCTATGAACTTAAGCCAGTTCCCCTTGCACAAGGGGCACAAAACGCACAGCTTCGATCACTTCGCTATGAAAACCATTGCCATGACGCTTCACGGATTTAAGAGTTTGTGTACGCTCACCCACCGGTAAAACCATCACTCCCCCATCCGTAAGCTGAAGCATCAATTCTTGTGGGATATACGGAGGCGCTGCGGTCACAATAATAGCATCAAATAACCCACGAGACGGCCATCCTTGCCAACCATCCCCATGACGGGTTGAAACATTATGCAAATCAAGCTGTTTCAACCTCCGTTTAGCCTGCCACTGTAAGCCCTTAATCCGTTCTACCGAGAAAACATGTTTGACCAAATGCGCTAATATTGCCGTCTGATAACCAGAACCAGTACCAATTTCCAAAACCTTAGCATCGGGCGTTAACTGAAGTAGTTCAGTCATACGGGCGACAATATAAGGCTGAGAAATCGTTTGCCCATGACCAATAGGCAAAGCTGTATTTTCATACGCCTTATGTGCCAGCGCTTCATCGACAAAACGCTCCCTAGGCACGGCAGAAATAGCGGCCAGTAAACGTTCATCTTTTATTCCCTGCTGGCGTAATTGTGTCAGCAAATTTTTCATTGCCCGACTCAGCATTCTCCATCAACCTCAGCTTGAGCTAACCAATCTTTTACTAACGCCTGCTCTTTATACGCAGTCAGATCTATCTGTAATGGCGTAATAGACACATATCCCTGTTCCACCGCCGCAAAATCTGTTTCAGGACCAGCGTCACGTTTATCTCCCGGCGGCCCCAACCAGTAAAGCATGTTGCCTTTCGGATCTTGCATAGAATAAACTTCTTCCGCAGCATGACGGCTACCACAACGTGTTACCCGAAAACCTTTAATTTGCTCAAGCGGCAGATCAGGAACATTCACATTTAAAATATTACCCGCTCTTAAAGGCGTTGTTTGTAACATTTGTAGCAAACGATATGTGATTTCTGCCGCTGTTTGGTAATGCAATTCGCCATTAAGTGAAATAGCCAATGCCGGTAATCCCAAGTGACGCCCTTCCATCGCAGCAGCAACCGTACCGGAATAAATCACATCATCCCCAAGGTTGGGACCGCGATTTATACCGGAAACAACAATTTCAGGACGCGGAAGAACCAAGCGATTAACACCGAGATAGACACAATCTGTTGGTGTGCCGCCCAATACCGAGATGTCGCCATTCTCCAGTGTATTAACACTTAATGAACGATCAAGGGTCAATGCATTAGATGCGCCACTCCGATTACGATCGGGCGCAACAACCTGCACATGGTAACTTTTCCGCAACGCTGCTGCTAAAACCTGAATCCCTGGAGCGGTTACACCGTCATCATTACTCAACAATATTCGTAACATTATTTTGATCCTGATTGATAATTTCCCTGACTACACTGGTAGCAAAACTGCCAGCGGGTAACCAGAAACTGATTTTCACCGTGTCATTATCTTGCCATTGCCAACTCAGATTCTGAGGCTGCACCAGAATCGCCCTACGAGAACCATCCACCCTTTCACGCTTGATAAGTTCCCACAATGATTCATAGGGCTGTAAATATTGCCGTTCAAAATCCGCAGCTTGGTGCTGTGTTCCCAATTCACCATCACCAGGCAGCGGCGCCGTTATTTGTAATTCTCCATCGATCACCCGCTGTTGCAATAAAGGCAATTCAGTTTCATCAGCAACAAACCAACTACCACGCCCTGTTAATTGTAAGGCGTCGCCCTTCATTACCTGTTGCTGTTGTTTCAGAACAATCCGGGCACTGGCTACCGTATTAAACATAGCGCTACGACTGGCTGACAGATAAAAACTGCGTTTATTTCTCTCTTTGACGCGGATTTCATTATTTGCCCAACGCTGCGCTTGAATCAGATTCTGCCCATCCCGACCAAAACGCTGTTCACCAAAATAGTTAGGCACGCCACCTTGCTGAATCAGCCGTAGTCTATTTTCAACCAATTGGCGATGACTGATTTGTCGCAAAATCAGCGTAAATGAATTTCCTTTCAATGCGCCAATGCGCAGTTTACGTTTCTGACGGGCTGTCGTCAGAACTTCACATCCTTCAAGCTGAAACGAGGCAAAATCAGGTTCTTGTTTGCCCGGTAAGTGCAAACAAAACCACTGTTCTGCCACGGCATGACGGTCTTTTAAACCGGCATAACTGACCGATCTAGATGGTATCCCAGCGAAACGAGCAAGGTTATCTGCAACAAATTGGGTATTACAACCCATTTTACGGATGTGCGCCATTAAGTGCTCACCTTCTCCATCAGGAGAAAATCCCAAATCTTCACAGACAATAAAATCTTCCGGCGAGGCTTTTAGTATCCCCGTCGCTTCTGGTTGCCCATACAGCCAGTTTAATTCAGCCAATACCATCAATTATTCCTTAACCAGCAAAGCAACCGCTTCGCAAGCAATACCTTCTTTACGCCCAACAAATCCCAATTTTTCGGTAGTTGTGGCTTTAACATTGATATCATCAATGTGACATTGCAGATCTTCTGCCAGATTGACTCTCATTTGTGGGATATGCGGCAGCATTTTGGGTGCTTGAGCGATAATCGTAATATCCAGATTGCCAATTCGATACCCCTTTTCTCTAATACGTGCATAGGCTTCGCGCAATAATTTGCGGCTATCCACTCCTTTAAACGCCGGATCAGTATCTGGGAATAATTTCCCGATATCGCCCAATGCCGCAGCACCTAACAAAGCATCAGTCGCCGCATGGAGAGCAACATCACCATCGGAATGCGCCAACAACCCTTGTTCATAAGGAATACGAACACCACCGATAATAATCGGCCCTTCACCACCAAATTTATGCACATCAAAACCGTGTCCGATTCTCATGATGTCTGTTCCTTTATTTTCTAGATAGATAAAATTCTGCCAATGCCAAATCCTCAGGACGCGTAACTTTTATATTGTCCGAACGCCCGTTAACCAACACTGGTTGGTAGCCACAATATTCCAGTGCGGAAGCTTCATCCGTAATGCTGGCATGTTGCGAAAGTGCTTTTGACAAACAATCCCTTAGTAACATCAATGGAAAAAACTGCGGAGTCAGTGCATGCCAGAGATCTTGCCGTTCTACCGTATGGTCAATAACTTGACCAGTCCGTCCACGTTTCATCGTATCGCGGACCGGCGAGGCCAGAATGCCACCGCATGCAATATTTCCCTGTTCATCTTCTTCTGCTAATTGCAGCAAACGGTCAAGATCGTCACGGTGTAAACAAGGGCGGGCTGCATCATGCACTAAAACCCAACAATTATCATTGCCAGTCAAATGAGCGAGATGATTTAAACCAGCCAGCACAGAATCTGCTCGCTGTTCACCGCCAACTACCGTAGTAATGCGCGAATCTGATGCAACCTCAAGGGAATGAAACTGTGTGTCTACGGGATTTAAAACAATCACAACATGCCGAATACGGGGATGATCAAGTAATAGAGCCAAGGTATGCTCAATAATGGTTTTTCCGGCAATAGACAGGTATTGCTTTGGGCAGTCCGAATTCATTCGGCTACCAATACCCGCTGCTGGTACCAAAGCCATAATATCAGCACAGGAATGAAGTAATAGATTGTTCATTTTAATTATTGAGTGTTATTTGGAGTCGAGGGACGCGAAGTGTTTTCTTTAGATTTATCAACGATTAAACGATAAAAAGTTTCACCCGGTTTGATCATGCCTAATTCACTACGGGATCGCTCTTCGATGGCTTCCTGTCCACCAGTAAGATCATCAATTTCCGCCGATAACTGATCGTTACGCGCTTTAAGTTTGCTGTTATTACGTTCTTGCATCGCAACATCATTCTTAACCCGCACATAATCATGAATGCCGTTTTTACCAAGCCACAGTGAATACTGTAACCATCCGAGTAAAACCAGTAATAGTAGCGTCAGCTTACCCATTTCCGCCCCCTGAAATATCTGTCAATCATCCCATAACTCAAAGAATGACGCTACTATCACAAAACAGGAATAGGGAAAATAGTTAAATGAAGTCGTTACATAAGCACATCATTGAAGACGCAATAATGTGCTTTTGTTGATGTTATACGTTATGAATCCGAGTGTATAATGCCGCTCTTTCCCAATGCCGCCAGCAACTGGGCCACAGAAGCTTCAACGGGTTGTTGGCCTGGAAGATAAATTTCCGGGTTATCGGGAACTTCATAGACCGAATCAATCCCCGTGAAATGACGAATTTCACCGGCACGAGCTTTTTTGTACAATCCTTTCGGATCACGAGATTCGCAAATTTCCAACGGCGTATCGACAAAAACTTCAATAAACTTCCCCGGTTCCAGCAGTTCACGAACCTTTTGCCGCTCTGCTTTATGAGGAGAGATAAAAGCCGTCAGCACGACTAAACCCGCATCGACCATCAGATTGGCAACTTCACCTACACGGCGGATATTTTCCTGCCTATCCTGTTCGGAAAAACCCAAATCACTACAAAGGCCATGACGCAAGTTATCGCCATCAAGCAAATAAGTTTTTATTCCCCGTTGAAACAGGGCCTGCTCTAAGGCCCCAGCCACCGTAGATTTCCCTGAACCCGATAAACCAGTGAACCAAATAACCAATGCAGGATGTCCATTTTCAACCTCCCGCTGCGCTCTGGTCAGTTGATGTGGATGCCAAACAACGTTTTCTGATGCCAGATTTTCAATGTCAGCCAATCTATTTACCTCCCAGTAAATCTCTAGCTCCCCAATGAGGGAAATGACGACGAATCAACCGATTCAATTCCAGTTCAAATTCGCTGAATTCTTTTGGCCCTTCATAAACATCTGTCTGAATTTCACGCACTAATCCCGCGCCAACAGTGACGTTAGTCAGTCGATCGATCAAAATAATACCGCCAGTGTCGCTATTTTGCTGATAGCTATCGAGCATTAATGGCTCTTCAAAAGAAAACTCCACCGATCCGATGGCGTTCAATGGTAAATCAACAGCCACCCGCTGTGTCAGGTGAGTAATATCCACCTGGTACTGAATATTCTCAACTTTCCCACGGCTCTTTTTACCCGCCACTTTGATATCAAGGTTCTGCCCCTGCACCAAAGGCTGTTCAGACATCCATACCACATCCACCAGCGCATGTCGGGTCACTCTCATCTCATCACCGGCAGAAATTAGGAGATCACCCCGGCTGATATCAATTTCATCTTTCAGCACCACCGTAATGGCTTCACCCGGAACAGCAAAATCCAAATCACCATTGAAAGTCACGATCCGCTCCACCTGTGAGCCAATACCGGATGGCATAACTTTAACTTTCTGCCCCTTACGTAAAATCCCAGACGAAAGTGTGCCGCTGTAACCACGAAAGTCGAAATCAGGCCGATTGACATACTGTATCGGGAAGCGTAGTAGCTGCTTCGAGGCTTCCTTTTTTACATCGACTGTTTCAAGAATATCCAACAACGTCGGCCCTTCATACCAATTCATATTGCAACTTTGGGTGACAATATTATCGCCATCAAGTGCCGAGATCGGGACAAAATGAACGTCCAAATCTGTCGGCAATTGGGCAGCGAAATTCATATAATCCTGTTTGATCTGATGAAAAACTTCCTGACGGTATTCCATCAGATCCATTTTATTCACCGCGACCACCAAATAGCGGATACCTAGCAATGTACTAATAAAACTGTGGCGACGAGTCTGTTCCTGAACGCCTTTACGCGCATCGATCAACAGAATAGAGAGATCGCAAGTCGATGCTCCCGTTGCCATATTACGGGTGTACTGCTCATGTCCCGGTGTATCAGCAATGATAAATTTGCGTTTTTCTGTTGAAAAATAGCGATAAGCTACATCAATGGTGATGCCCTGCTCACGCTCTGCGGCAAGACCATCCACTAATAAAGCCAGATCTAATTTTTCACCCTGAGTACCAATGCGTTTACTATCATTCTGCAAGGTTGAAAGCTGATCTTCGTAGATCTGACGGGTATCATGTAACAAGCGGCCAATTAGCGTACTTTTGCCATCATCCACGCTGCCGCATGTCAGGAAACGCAGTAGTCCTTTCTCTTGTTGAGCGCGCAGATAAGCTTCCACCCCGCCCTGTTGCTTAATTTGATGAGCAATGGCTTCATTCTGTGCAAGTGCTGACATGGTTGCTCTCCTTAGAAATAACCTTGACGTTTTTTCAGTTCCATAGAAGCTGATTGATCACTATCAATCAGCCGCCCTTGCCGTTCACTTGTCGTCGATATCAGCATCTCTTCAATAATTTCCGGCAATGTATCAGCATCAGATTTCACTGCTCCCGTCAGCGGCCAACAACCGAGGGTACGAAAACGAACTTTGCGCTGGCTGATAACTTCGCCAGGTTTTAGATCGATTCGATCATCATCAACCATAATCAGCGTACCCTCACGCTCCAATACCGGGCGTAATTTGGCAAAATAAAGAGGAACAATATCAATTTGCTCCAAATAGATATATTGCCAAACATCCAATTCAGTCCAATTAGACAGTGGGAATACGCGAATACTTTCACCTTTGTTAATCTGACCGTTGTAATTACGCCACAATTCAGGACGCTGGTTTTTAGGGTCCCAACGATGTGAGCGATCTCGGAAAGAATAGATCCGCTCCTTGGCCCGCGATTTCTCTTCATCACGGCGGGCGCCGCCGAAAGCGGCATCAAAACCATATTTATCCAACGCCTGTTTTAACCCTTCCGTTTTCATAATGTCAGTATGTTTCGCGCTACCATGCACAAATGGATTGATTCCCATTGCTTCCCCTTGCGGGTTGCGATACACCAATAACTCAAAGCCGTAATTCTTCGCTGTACGATCACGAAAATCGTACATTTCGCGAAATTTCCATCCCGTGTCCACATGCAGCAAAGGAAATGGCAATGTTCCCGGATAGAACGCCTTGCGTGCAAGATGAAGCATGACCGAAGAATCTTTACCGATAGAGTAAAGCATCACCGGGTTTTCAAACTCGGCGGCCACTTCCCGTATAATATGAATACTTTCAGCTTCAAGTTGCTGCAAGTGTGTCAATCTTTTCTCATCCATTACAACTCCTTATGCAAAATCGACTACTGCCGGACGGCTTATCTTGGCAATAGATTGTTGCCCAAACCAAGCTATCTGATGGTGGAGTTGAGCCACCTCTCCCACCACCAATAAGGCCGGCGACGGTGCCCGCTGTGCTAACTGTTCCAGTTCAAGCAAAGTGCCGGTTAACACTTGCTGCTCCAGACGAGTACCACAACCAATGACGGCTACTGGTGTATCTTCCGCTCGCCCATGTAAAATTAATTGATGACTTATCAAGGCGGCTTTGACCGTCCCCATATAAATCACCAGAGTCTGATGACCTCTAGCTAAAGCCGGCCAATCCAACTCATTACCCTTTTCTCGACAATGACCGGTAATAAACGTAATACTCTGTGAATGTTCCCGGTGAGTTAGCGGAATTCCTGCGTAAGCCGTCGCTCCAATGGCGGCAGTAATGCCCGGTACAACTTGAAAAGGAATGCCTGCCGATGCTGCAATCTGTAATTCCTCACCGCCGCGGCCAAAAATAAAGGGATCACCGCCTTTAAGACGAACCACTTTTTTCCCCTGTCTGGCAAATTTCACAATCAATCGGTTAGTTTCCTCCTGAGAAACAGAGTGATTACCCGCTCTTTTGCCAACGCAAATTTTATCCGCATCACGGCGAACCAGATCCAGTACCTCGCTACTCACCAAATGATCATAAAGCACCACATCTGCCTGCTGAATAACCTGTAATCCCTTTAATGTCAGCAATCCCGGATCACCAGGACCCGCTCCAACCAAAGCCAGTTCTCCCTGCGAATCAGACTGTTCCAGTTGTTGTTCAAGCTGTTTTTCCGCCTGTTGAATCTGACCGTTTGCAACCAACATAGCGAAACGTCCATTAAAAGCCTGTTCCCAAAAAGAACGACGCTGGCGCATGGAAGTGAATCGCTGTTTCACTCGTTCACGCCAATTGCCAGCAATTTTCGCCATCGTACCAAGACTGGAAGGCAGTAATGCTTCCAATTTCTCGCGGATTAAACGCGCTAATACCGGCGCTTTTCCCGCCGATGATATCGCCACCAAAACCGGGGAACGGTCGATAATTGATGGAAAAATAAATGAGCAATGAGATTGATCATCAACCACATTGACCAAAATACCGCGCTTATCAGCCACAGAAAAAACCTGATGATTTAGAATACGATCATCAGTCGCAGCAATAACTAAAAAGATGCCATCAAGATATTCAGGTCGGAACTCTCCCTTATACCATTCCAGCTCGCCAGCTTGATAACGCTGTTGTAATTCAGAGCGCAATTCAGGCGCTACAACCTGTAATAATGCACCTGCCCGTAGTAGTAGAGTCGCCTTACGTGCGGCCACCTCTCCACCTCCGACAAGTAATACAAGTCGCCCTTTCAGCTCAACAAATATCGGTAAGTAATCCACGATTGCCCTTGATATCCAGTGAAATATTTATAAGTACTGAAACTGTTTCGAATGAATATATGAGTCGGCGGTAAAGTTATAAAATGACAAAAAAGAATTAATTGTTCTGTAATGGAATATAGGCGATCTCGCCAAAATAGCTTTTCAGTAGATTGCATGAGGATAAAGATGACAATGCAAAATACAATGGTAATAGCCGGACAGCCGGCTGTTAATTGTTTTTCAGACTATTTATATTACGCCCTAAAACAAGGCGAGGGCTTTATCATCGATCCCACTCAAGAAATACCGGGTTTTTAGTTCTCATGTAACCCACATTCTCGCTTCAAGCCAAAAAAACGGGTTTGTTCTTCACTCATGCCCGGTTCCCATTTTTGAGTTGTATGGATGTCACCAACAGAAAGATAACCTTGTTCCCATAATGGATGATATTCCAAACCATGCTTTGCCAGATATTGATGCACAAGCCGGTTATCCCAGTCGATAATCGGCAAAATCTTAAATACCCCCCGCTGTATAGCCAGAACCGATAATTTTGATCGACTTTCAGATTGCTGACGGCGTAAACCAGCAAACCAACTTTGTGCATTTAGACTTTTTAAAGCCCGATTCATTGGTTCAACTTTATTAATCTGATTGTAGCGTTCTATTCCTTCCACGCCTTGTTCCCACAATTTCCCATAGCGAGCTTCCTGCCAGGCCGGAGAATGGTCAGCACTGAATACTTGCAAATTCAGTTTCAACTGCGTTGTGAGTTTATCTATGAATTGATAAGTTTCAGGGAATAGATAACCGGTATCAGTAAGGATGACCGGAATATCAGGATATTCTTGTGTCACTAAATGAAGACATACCGCCGCCTGAATACCAAAACTGGAGGAAAGAACAAACTCCCCTGGCAAATTTTCCAACGCCCAGTTTACCCGCTGGTGAGCATCCATCATTTCAAGCCGCTGATTAATCTCAGCCAGTGATTGCTCTTGCTGTTCAGCCGTCATGCTAACAAATTGAGATAAACTGAATTGACTCATACCGCCTCCTGCCAATCGTAAAAATCGCGGGCCGAATCCAGTACCGGCTTGATAATATCTGTGCGGATCAGAAAATCACCAAAACCTTCATTTGGTTGCCGCCTCGTCGCCCAACGCCCAATGAGTTCATCCATGATGGATAAAATCTCTTGTGAGCTGATATTTTCTTTATACATGCGTGGAATACGGGTACCAATTCGATTACCGCCAAGATGAAGGTTATAACGATCAAGCGCTTTGCCAACTAACCCTACCTCCGCCAACATCGCTCTACCACAACCATTCGGACAACCTGTCACCCGCAAAACAATATGTTCATCACCAATACCGTGTTTATTCATCAGTTGTTCAATATGGGTGACAAACTCCGGTAAAAAACGTTCAGCCTCAGCCATTGCCAATGGGCACGTTGGGAAAGAGACACAAGCCATTGAGTTTTCACGCTGAACTGTGGTTTTATCGTCAATCAACCCATGCTGACGGGCGATAGTTTCAATGCGTTGTTTATCACTTTCAGGAATACCCGCAATGATTAAGTTCTGATTAGCCGTCAGGCGAAAATCCCCTTTATGTATTTTTGCAATTTCAGCAACCCCGCTTTTCAGCGACCTACCGGGGTAGTCCAAAAGGCGACCATTTTCAATAAATAACGTTAAATGCCATTTATCATCAATGCCTTTCAGCCAGCCAATTTGATCACCACGACCCGTGAATTCATAAGGCCGAACTGCCTCAAATTTCACGCCAGCGCGTCTCTCTACCTCTTCTCTAAAAATGTCCACACCAACCCGCTCCAACGTATATTTGGTTTTGGCATTTTTGCGTTCAGTCCGATTGCCCCAGTCACGCTGAGTTGTCACTACAGCTTCCGCAATCGCCAACGTATGCTCAAGTGGAATATAACCAAATTCACTCGCCATACGTGGATAGGTATTTTTATCTCCATGAGTCATCGCCAAACCACCACCCACTAGAACGTTAAAACCCACCAGCTTGTCACCTTCTGCAATGGCGACAAAGTTCAGATCGTTGGCATGTAGATCAACATCATTCTGTGGAGGAATGACTACCGTGGTTTTGAACTTACGCGGCAAATAAGTCGGCCCAAGAATCGGCTCTTCATCGGTCGTTGCGACTTTTTCTTTATCTAACCAGAGTTCCGCATAAGCACGAGTACGCGGCAGTAAATGTTCTGAGATTTTCTTCGCCCATTCGTAAGCTTGCTGATGTAACTCTGATTGAATGGGATTCGAGGTACAAAGTACATTGCGGTTAACATCATTTGCCGTCGCAAGCGAATCCAGCCCAACTTGATTCAGCAATTGATGCGCAGGTTTTACATTCCCTTTTAGAATGCCATGAAATTGAAATGTCTGACGGTTAGTCAACCGAATACTGCCATAAAGGGTATTCTCTTCAGCAAACTTATCGATACCTAACCATTGCTGTGGCGTAATCACGCCACCCGGCAGACGACAGCGCAACATCATTGCATGACGGGGCTCCAGTTTTTGCTCTGCACGTTCGGCACGGATATCACGATCATCCTGCTGATACATGCCATGAAAACGAATCAACAGGAAATTGTCCCCTTCAAAACCTCCCGTCAAGCCATTAGTTAAATCTTCGCTAATCGTACCTCGCAGGAAGTTGCTTTCCCGCTTCATACGCTCACTGTCAGCCAGTTTACCTTCAACAATCAAAGGACCATGTTGTTTATCGTTCATTAGTACACATCCCTCTGATAACGGCGCTCAAGACGCAGTTCACTTAAAAATTCATCTGCCTGTTCGGTATCCATGCCGCCATGCTCAGCAATAATATCCAATAACGCATGTTCCACATCTTTCGCCATGCGGTTTGCATCACCGCACACATACAGATGTGCTCCTTCCTCTATCCAACGCCACACTTCTTCACCTTGCTCACGCAACTTGTCCTGAACATAAACTTTATGTTGCTGATCACGGGACCATGCCAAATCAATACGGGTTAACAAGCCATCTTTGACATAACGCTGCCACTCTACTTGATAGAGAAAATCTTCAGTAAAATGTGGATTACCAAAGAACAACCAATTTTTCCCTTCAGCGCCATCAGCCGCCCTTTGCTGCATAAATGCCCGAAATGGCGCAATTCCGGTTCCCGGCCCAATCATGATGACAGGTGAGCGTGGATTAGCAGGCAGACGAAAATTATCGTTATGCTCAATAAAAATACGAATATCGTCATTTTCCTGTAAGCGATCTGCTAAATAGCCGGATGCGCCGCCGGTGCGGGCCCGTCCGTCAATTTCATAACGAACCACACCAACTGTAAGATGAACTTCATTTTCCACTTCTGCCTGAGAAGACGAAATTGAATAGAGCCTTGGCGTCAAAGGCCGTAGCAAATCAATAAATTGCTGCGCCTCCGGTTGAGAAGCCGCTTCTCTTATCATATCGGCGATCGGTTTATTGTGAGCGTATTGCTGTAATGCTTGTTTATCAGCAATCAAAGAAAGCAATTTTTCATCTTTCGCCAGAGCAGCGTATTTTTCTACAATCACACCGGTATTTTGGGTTAACTCAACATGTCTGATCAGTGCTTCCCTTAATGGCAATTTCTGACCATTAACCTCAACCTGTTCTGTTCCTTTCAGCCAAAGCAAATTCAACACTTCATTCACCAGATCCGGATCATTTTCAAACCAGACTCCTAAAGCATCACCTGGTTGATAACGCAAACCTGAATCACCCAGATCAATTTCAATATGGCGAACATCTTTATCAGAACCACGGCCCGTTATTTTCTGACGGGCGGCTAAAGCCGCAGTCAATGGTGACTGTTTAGTATAAGAAGTTGAGAAAACTTCATTTACCGATCCGTTCTGTGCATAAGTAATTACAGTCCCTACCTCAGCCGGAATACGTTGTTTCAAGATCCCAGTTAACTGTTTACGCCACTGAGCCGCAACCTGCTGATATTCCACATCGCCATCCACACGCTCCAGAAGCCGTTGAGCGCCTAATTCATTCAGACGATTATCGAAATCTTTTCCAGCCTGACAGAAGCGCTCATAAGAGGTATCACCCAGACCAAAAACCGCAAACACCATATCATTCAGTTTTGGGGCCTTTTTAGAATAAAGATATTTATACAATGCCACTGCTTCCTCAGCAGGCTCTCCTTCACCTTGAGTAGAAGCAATAATTATCAGTACTTTCTCTTGAGCAATTTGTTTGAATTTATAATCCCCGGCATTGAACAAATTGACATTGAGTTTCTCTGCCAACAAATCATCGCGGAGCTGCTCAGCTAAACGACGAGCATTACCAGTTTGTGAAGCTGAAATTAATGTAATCGTCTCCTGTGCCGGAACCGCCGGAGCCACAGCCTGAACTTGTGGTTGTTGATTCACCATTCCCCAAAAATAACCAGACAGCCAAGCTAATTGAGTCGGTGAAAAATCGCCAATTGCCGATTGCAAACGCGCTAGCTGTTCAGGTGAAACCGGAATAAGTGAAATTGAAGGTGGTTTTATGCTCATTGTCCTGTGCTGCCCTTTACGATTACCAATGTCCGTTATTTTGAGTAAATAAAATAAATAGGGATGGTTTGTAAGGTTATCTCAGCGACTTGTTACTATTTAAAGAAACTATCGCAATATCAAATAACCAAAACGCCTAACCATATTTACAGATTTAATATATCTATAAAACAGTTAATAAGAGCAATGGCAAAAAAATGAAAAAACCGGGTTTAATTCAGAAGATCGGGTAGAATAGCGGGTTTTTTGAAGTCAGGGAGAACCACTATGAGCACAACGATTTTTAAAGATTTTCAGTTTGAAGCCGCCCACCGTCTGCCACATGTTCCAGAAGGTCATAAATGCGGTCGCCTGCATGGGCACTCATTTATGGTACGACTGGAAATTACCGGGGAGGTCGATCCTCATAGTGGCTGGATTATGGACTTTGCCGATTTAAAAGCCCTATTCAAACCCGTTTGGGAACAGCTAGATCACCATTATCTGAATGATATCCCTGGCCTGGAAAATCCAACCAGCGAAATATTAGCTACCTGGATTTGGGATAAAGTTAAACCAACAATTCCACAACTCAGTGCCGTTATGGTGAAAGAAACCTGTAACGCGGGAGCTATTTTCCGCGGTAAATGAAACAACTTACTGCACCAGGAAACCTCCAGTGCAGTAAGCTTTTCTCAGGCGATATTCAAATATTTATGTGTTTGCATAGAAAACCGCCAATTACGGGCAATACAGGTTTCAATACATAAACGAGTAGCGTCTTCTTTCTGGCTAATAGGTTGCAGTGCAATAATACGTGATGAGTTTTCATCCAATGTCGCTAATAACTCATCCAATGCTTCAATATCTCTTTCTCTAGCAACCGGATATTTTATTTCATTAGCCCTTTGCAAAGCCTGCTGCAATATCTGGTAACCACCACGCATATTAACTTTTGGTGAAACTGTCACCCAAGTAGCAGCAGAACACTTAACATGATACGTACCACTGGTTTCTATCTGGCATTGGTAGCCAAGGCTTTCTAACTCTTCGATCAGAGGTATAAGATCATAAAGGCAAGGCTCACCACCAGTAATAACAACATGACGTGCGGTATATTTCTGTTGAACAAACAGCGCTGCAATTTGCTTAGGAGATGCTTCACTCCATTCATTGCTTTCACTCGTCTTCAGCAAAATTGTTTCCAATGCCCGTTGCTTTTCCGCTTCTTTCTCCCAAGTGTGTTTTGTATCACACCAGCTACAACCAACCGGACACCCTTGCAGACGAATAAAAATTGCCGGGACTCCAGCAAAAACACCTTCTCCCTGCAATGTCTGGAATATTTCGTTAATCGGGTAAAACATAAAAATCTCTGGTTTCATTAAGGCAAGGGCGCATTATTACAGATATCTATCCCGCGAACATCAATCTTTATGGTAAGGTACGGGGTTTGCTTCGCTTGGCTAACGTGCGGCTTGTCGAGGCATCGTGTGCTTAAAATATATCTAGCACTGAAAAAGTGACAGGAATAAATAATGCAGAATAATGAAACTCAGCTGAAACGGGGTCTAACCGGGCGGCACATCCGCTTTATGGCATTAGGCTCCGCAATAGGCACAGGGCTGTTCTATGGCTCCGCAGCTGCTATTCAGCAAGCTGGACCAGCCGTATTACTCGCCTATTTAATCGGCGGTGCTGCCGTATTTATGGTGATGCGTGCATTAGGCGAAATGGCTGTTCACCATCCAGTAGCCGGTTCTTTTTCACACTATGCCAGCCATTACCTCGGCCCTTTAGCCGGATTTCTAACCGGATGGAATTATATATTCGAAATGCTGATCGTTTGCCTGGCTGACGTTACTGCATTCGGTTTCTATATGAAACTCTGGTTCCCCCACGTGGAACAGTGGATCTGGGTGCTAAGCATTGTCTGCTTTATCGGCGCAATTAATCTTTGCCATGTGAAAATTTTCGGTGAAATGGAATTCTGGCTTTCGATTGTGAAAGTCACCGCAATTATCGCTATGATTGTCGGCGGCATGACTATCATGATCTATGGGTTCGGCCAAGAAACAGATCATGCAACCGGCATTGCCAGTTTGTGGGAATATGGCGGTTTTATGCCTAATGGCATAACTGGCGTGATAGCTTCACTCGCCATTGTAATGTTTGCTTTTGGTGGTATTGAAGTCATTGGTATCACTGCCAGTGAAGCCAAAAATCCCGAAAAAACAATTCCAAAAGCAATCAACGCTGTCCCTTTCCGTATTCTGCTGTTCTATGTACTGACTCTGTTTATTTTAATGTGCATCTATCCGTGGAATCAGATCGGTCAAGAAGGTAGTCCATTCGTACAGATTTTTTCCAGCTTAGGTATCAATTCTGCTGCTAATATTCTCAATATCGTCGTGATTACTGCCGCAGTTTCAGCAATTAATAGCGATATTTTTGGTGCTGGCCGTATGATGTATGGCATGGCCCAAGAAGGACAAGCGCCTAAATCATTCACCAAGCTGAGCCGTAATGGCGTACCCTGGATGACTGTGATCGTTATGTCAGCAGTTCTGTTAATTGGAGTTATACTCAACTATATGATTCCGGAAGAAATTTTCGTTATCATTGCCTCTATCGCAACATTTGCTACTGTATGGGTATGGTTGATGATCCTACTTTCTCAGGTTGCTATGCGCCGCAAAATGAGCAAAGAAGAAGTTAAGACCCTGAAATTTCCCGTTCCTATGTGGCCAATAGCACCAGTATTAACCATTATCTTTATGGTATTTGTTATTGCATTACTGGGCTATTTCGAAAAAACCCGCATTGCATTAATTGTGGGAATTATATGGATAGTTTTGTTATCAATAACTTATTTCTTAAGCGTAAAGAAAAATATTTCTCAACCACATCAGCTAAATAAATAATATTTACAATTATAAGTGCCAGATTACTCTGGTACTTATTTTCACTTATCTGGATAAAATATATTTAATATTACTCCTCACCATTAATCAATTTAAATTATTTTAATTCATCCATAGTACATTCATAAAATAAACATTTAAACAAAAATTTAAAATAATCACTCCATTTATTGAAATAAAAAAATATATATCATTCAATAAAAACAAGGATTGTTTTTTTAACTATAGATTTATTGCAATATATAATAAATAATTTAAACAAAAAAATAATATTTTATTTGTTTTCAATGAATTAAATAAAAAACCAACTCATATAAAATAGATAAATATATTCTTATAATAAAAATTTAATAAAAGTTTACGATAAGAGGATTATGATCAGAAGCGTTAGTAGGTATCACAATAGCATCAGCTATATTCAACTCTCGATAAAAAATAAAATCCAGGGGCCTTCCAAACGCAATTGTTCGATAGTCATCAGTAAAAGAGACTTCTTTAAGGTGTAAGTATCTCGTAAAACGTTTTAGAGCATTTAATCGTTGTTTACTCCAGGCATTAAAATCACCAGCCATAATTACTGGGCCATTATGTAAACGAACATGAGCACCAATATTATTTAGCTGACGGCTATACACATCTACACCAAAACTAAAATTTATCGCATGCACATTAATAACCATTAACTGGCGACCATCCTGCAAAGGATAAACAGTGATTAGAGCTGATTTAGATAAACGTAGAAGAGGCTCTTTCTCTCTCAATGGACAACAATAAACAGGATGAGACGTTGCTAATGTCATTACACCAGAAGGGTGTTGTGGCAATAGAAATGCGGGAACTTGATCAGCGATCAAATAATTTGAAGTAGCAAATTCAACTAAATCAGGAGTTGTCTGCGCTTCTTGTAATAAAATCAACTGGCTTTCATTAGTTAGCTCCTTCAGAACCTTTCGCCATGAAGGACGCTGCTGTTTATAGATATTCCATACAACAACCCTAAGTTCATTTGTGCCAGTGATCAAAGGAGTACCTACAGGTAATGCATTTCCAAGCTGATGAGTCGACATAGGAAAGACACGCTCAACAGGCTGGCCCGCGACATACCTTATCGCATAGGTTTTTTTTACCACGTAAAAAACCTCTTAAATACAGAATAACTATAAAAACTATCCTATTTTATCAAATATCATAAGGTAATTATTGATTTTAATACTCATGAACGACAAAAAACCCTGAGATTTCTCTCAGGGTTTCAGATTATTGACAAAGTGCTGGTTTTTTATCCGGCACTTTGCTTTAATTAAATTCCGTTTACCCGACGGAG
>NZ_JAZGJN010000236.1:0-31133 GCF_038085095.1 Photorhabdus sp. P32
CATCGCGACGGCAAAGGAGCGAATCCCCGGGAGCATAGATAACGATGTGACCGGGGTGAGTGAGTGCAGCCAACAAAGAGGCAACTTGAAAGATGACGGGTATATGAAATTATTTATTCATAGAGTAATAATATTGTGGTTATTAATTAAGTCCGTAGAGGTTGAATTTTATTTTCATACAGTAACTATACCAAAGAGGATTGAAACATGATGTATTCAATTAAAGGTGTTCAATATCAAACGTTGGTAAATATCCCTAAAAATATTGGATTAGGATATTCAAGATGGAGTGACGGTAAAGTTCACCTTGTTGATGGTGACTTCTTATTTTATGGTTCTATTGATATTAAAGGTGAGAATGGACCTATCAATAAAAAAGCTGAGATTGATGCTAACTGGACGGTAAAATTTAATGAAATGCCTTGTGATAGTCAGGGTAATATTTTGATCAAGTCTCACTGGCTTAGTCCGGCGAGCAATGATAGCTGGCTTATAAAAGACAAAATGCGGCTTATGATTCTTTGCTCAAAAGAGCCAACTCATCGATTGATTCTTGAGACCGGTGAAATTATTGATAACAAAATTGATAATGATTATCTTCGTAACATGATATTTTCTTACACCATACTACGGCGTTAATAGCGAACAATGGGTTTAACTTAAAAAATGCTCTGATATTTTCAGGGCATTTCCTTAGTGATAGAGATAATCCATTATTGTTCAGATGGAGTAAAATATGAGACACATGAGAAAATAATCTAATGTTTTTATTCAATGATGGGAATGGCTACTGAAATGGTTTATACCCTATGGATTTCAAGTTGCTTCGCGACGGGAAGGGAGCGAATCCCCGGGAGCATAGATAACTATGTGACCGGGGTGAGTGAGCGTAGCCAACAAAGAGGCAACTTGAAAGATGACGGATATATATGAGTGATTGATATAACGGTGGTGTATTCTGGAGATGAGTCATTATAACCTTATTAGTTAATAAGATAAATGAATGGAAATAAAATAACTCATGAGTAGAGGAGTTTGATTGAAATGGTGGCGGTAAATAATCATTTTTTATCTGTATTGTTTATATTCAATCTCGTAATAACAGTGATATAGATTATATCTTTAATTAAGCTAATTATGTTGCTGAAAATATGAATTGGAGACTTGGTAAATTGGGTAACACTGAACTTTTCAATATTTAAGCGCCTGGTGGAATTAGTGCAATTGTAGGTGTGTTGAATGATGCCAACTTTGAAAAAGGTTGCGAGATTAAGAGGTACTGATTTTTGCTGATGACTGAGTTCAGTGGGGTGGTTTCATTATCATTGAACATTTTACAGACAACAATTCTTACTTACTGCATAGGTCTTAGGACAGACGACTTAAGTATGTGATGGTGTTTTTACTGCTACCTTAATTTTTACCCTTTTTTTGAAGTGAGTTGTAATTAATTGATTTTATGGATAAATTAATTATCGCTTATAAAAAGGGTTTTTTACTTCTTAATAGCTATGCTATTTAAAAATCAGCAGGTTAAAGTTAATATGTAACAGTGCACTGCCGTACAGGCAGCTTAGAAAACACCTATTGCGTCGATGCCGCAGTGTATCTTGTGCACTGCCGTACAGGCAGCTTAGAAATGCGAGCTAAGCAGCAACTAGCCATTTCCACCGTGCACTGCCGTACAGGCAGCTTAGAAAACTATTCGAGGTAACCGCATGACTATCATCACGTGCACTGCCGTACAGGCAGCTTAGAAATTGGAAGGTTTAAATACTTTGCGTAAGCTATTGTGCACTGCCGTACAGGCAGCTTAGAAATATTAATAATTTACTTGGCTTTAATGAAATAGGTGCACTGCCGTACAGGCAGCTTAGAAAAACAGGGAAAAGATGGACGAACTCAGGTTATGGTGCACTGCCGTACAGGCAGCTTAGAAACGCGAGCTAAGCAGGGTCTGGATTTCAATAATGTGCACTGCCGTACAGGCAGCTTAGAAAACACAGGGAATCCATCAGGAGTAACCCAATGCGTGCACTGCCGTACAGGCAGCTTAGAAAAGTAATGCGCGGACACCATCGTATTTAGTCTGGTGCACTGCCGTACAGGCAGCTTAGAAAAACTATGGAATTGATGAAATAATTTTTTTATTGTGCACTGCCGTACAGGCAGCTTAGAAATGAAAGCGCCCGAACAACCTGCAACCCCCAATGTGCACTGCCGTACAGGCAGCTTAGAAAAGATTAATAACAAACTCCCTTTATTATTTCCGGTGCACTGCCGTACAGGCAGCTTAGAAAATCAGAAATGGCTACGGTATTGGTCACAAGTGTGCACTGCCGTACAGGCAGTTTAAAAATAGAAAGTTTTCTTACTTATCTAAACTATCGAGTGGCTGCCATATAGATAGCTGAGAGTATAATTATTCCTGTTTAGAGAAGGCACTATGTTATTAATTAGTAAAGAATTGTAAATTTTTTTGATTTACATTTGTGATGTTTTACTTGTGTGAAATTTATGCATAATATTTACCATAAATGAAATTAATTATTTAGGTAATTCTTAAATTATGGATAACAACTTTTCTCCGAGTGACCTTAAAACTATTTTGCATTCCAAGCGCTCGAATATTTATTACCTGCAATATTGCCGAGTATTAGTTAATGGTGGTCGGGTTGAATATGTTACCGATGAGGGGAAACAATCCCTGTATTGGAATATCCCAATTGCAAATACCACCGTTATTATGTTGGGAACGGGTACTTCTATTACTCAGGCAGCAATGCGTGAATTCGCTAAAGCGGGTGTTTTAGTCGGTTTTTGTGGTGGTGGAGGTACACCGCTATTTGCGGCTAATGAGATTGAAGTTGATGTATCTTGGCTGACATCACAAAGCGAATATCGTCCTACGGAGTATTTACAAGATTGGGTGAGTTTTTGGTTTGATGACGAAAAACGATTGGCGGCAGCGATTGCTTTTCAAAAAATCCGCATTGCACAAATCCGTGAACATTGGTTAAGTAGTAGAATGCTTCGAGACAACTCTTTTATGTTTAATCGTGAGAGTTTATTGTCGTTACTCACACGTTATGAGCAGAATCTTGCAAATTGTCGCGATAATAAAGAGTTGATGGCGCAAGAAGCTGTGATGACTAAAGCGTTATACAAACTAGCAGCTAATGCAGTGAGTTATGGCGATTTTGTCCGAACAAAACGCGGTGGGGGTGTCGATTTGGCAAACCGTTTTCTTGATCATGGTAATTATCTGGCTTACGGATTGGCGGCTGTTGCAACTTGGGTCATTGGTTTACCACATGGTCTGGCAGTGTTACATGGTAAAACCCGTCGTGGTGGTTTGGTTTTTGATGTTGCTGATCTGATTAAAGATGCGTTGGTATTGCCACAAGCATTTATTGCGGCAATGGCTGGAGAGGATGAACAGGAATTTCGCCAACGTTGTATTAGTGGATTTCAAAAAGCTGAGGCATTAGACACCATGATTGATGCCTTGCAAACAACTGCTCAACAACTGAGTCAGGTGGCACGATGAATATTCTTTTAGTCTCTCAATGCAACAAACGCGCGCTAACAGAAACCCGCCGAATTTTGGATCAATTTGCTGAACGTAAAGGTGATAGAACTTGGCAAACGGCTATCACACTAGAAGGTTTAAACACTTTACGTAAATTGTTGCGTAAAACAGCGCACCGTAATACGGCGGTTGCTTGCCATTGGATAAAAAGTGGCGGCCAAACTGAGTTGTTATGGATTGTCGGGAATTTGCGACGCTTTAACTCGCGGGGAGTTGTACCCACTAATACGACACAGCGTGATGTACTAAAAAGTCAGGATGAAAATCATTGGCACAGTGTTGAAGCTATTAGTTTGCTGGCAGCGATTGCCGGACTATTCCATGATTTTGGTAAAGCTAATGCGTTGTTCCAGCAAGGGTTAAGGGGAGATGGACGGTTCCAACCGTATCGGCATGAATGGGTATCTCTGCGGCTGTTTCAGGCATTTGTTGATAAGCAGAATGATAAGGAGTGGCTGACTTCGTTGAGTCAAATTGAGTCTGGTGATGAGGACAAGATTCTTTCCCGTTTGATTAAGGATGGTATTGGGCCCTATGTAAACCCTTTTATTAACTTACCGCCATTGGCAACTACTGTCGCTTGGCTAATCCTCTCTCATCATCGTCTTCCTGTTTATCCTTCTTATGACAGTAATTATCCAAACGAACCGCAATTGGAATACATTGATAATTGGTTGACTAACCACTTAGAACCATCGTGGAACTCAACCAACATGGATAAGGAGGGCTGGAGTGATCAGGATAAGCGTGATATTTGGACATTCCCAAATGGTACCCCTATCCGCAGTCAGATTTGGCGTCAGAAAGCCCAAAAATTTGCGCGAAGAGCGCTGCAATCAACATCATTATTGCAATATGGCAATCTGAACCAGCGTTTCACCAGTCATATGTCTCGATTGGTTTTAATGCTGTCCGATCATCATTATTCATCATTGTCTGCAACCTTGGGTTGGCAGGATGTCAACTATGATGTATTTGCTAATACTGATAGAACCACTGGCAAGTGCAAGCAGCGGTTAGATGAACACAATATTGGTGTTGGGCAGAATGCTTTATTACTAGGGAGAAGCTTGCCACATATTCGCAAAACGCTACCTGCGATTACCCGGCATAAAGGATTTAAACAACGTAGCAAAGACGAAAAATATCGCTGGCAAGATCAGGCATTTGATGTGGCGTGTGCTTTGCGTGAGCGTTCAGTAGAACAAGGCTTTTTTGGCATTAACATGGCTTCTACTGGTTGTGGTAAAACTTTTGCTAATGCACGCATCATGTATGGATTAGCTGATGAAAAACAAGGATGCCGTTTTTCTATCGCTTTGGGGCTAAGGACGTTAACGTTACAAACCGGTGATGCATTACGTAAAAGACTGCATTTAGAAGAAGATGATTTAGCGGTACTAATTGGCTCGCAAGCAGTGAAAGAGTTACATCAATTTCATCAAAAGGAACTTGAGCCTGATGTAGGCAGCATATCCGCGGAAGAGTTATTTGCAGAGCATCAATATGTTAGATATGACGGCAGCTTAGATGATGGGCGTCTGAGTCACTGGCTACGTAAAGATAAAGGGAAAGATAATAAACAAGATAAAGAGAAAGATAATAAACTTAATAAGCTGCTTAGCGCACCTGTGCTAGTAGCGACCATCGACCATTTAATTCCCGCCACTGAGGGTATTCGTGGTGGAAAGCAAATTGCACCCATGTTGAGATTGCTCACTTCTGATTTAGTGTTAGATGAACCCGATGATTTTGATATTAACGATTTGTCGGCTTTATGTAGGCTAGTGAACTGGGCAGGGTTATTAGGTTCGCGGGTATTGCTTTCATCTGCCACGTTACCCCCTGCGCAGATTCAAACATTGTTCAATGCTTATCGGGCTGGACGTCAAGATTACCAGTTGGCATGTGGTCAGCCAGGTGCTCTGGTGAATATCTGTTGCGCTTGGTTTGATGAATATAATGTGGCACAACGGGATGTTACTAACGCACAGCAATTCTGGGATCAGCATATAGCTTTTGTTGATAAGCGCTTTGTCCGGTTAGAGAATATGGTCCCCTTACGTAAAGCAGAGTTGGTATCGGTTGAGCTCAAAAGCCATCAAATTGAATATGTGATTACGGCTTTGGCAGAAACTATGCATAAATCCATGCAGAAACTGCATGAGAACCATCACCAAATTCATTCATCGGGTAAGACTGTTTCTATTGGTTTAATCCGTATGGCAAACATCAATCCACTAGTTGCTGTTGCACAGCGGTTATTGCAGATACCATCTCCTGAAAATGTGCACGTCCATTATTGTGTTTATCACAGTCAGCATCCTATGGCGATACGTTCTCATATTGAACATCGACTAGATTCAACGTTAACACGTTATGATGAAGAAGCGTTGTGGCAGGTGGCAGAAATTCGTAAAGTATTAGAGGATATGCCAGAGAAGCATCATATTTTTGTCGTACTCGCCACGTCTGTAGCTGAAGTCGGTCGGGATCATGATTATGACTGGAGTATTGCTGAACCCAGCTCAATGCGTTCATTGATACAACTTGCCGGGCGTATTCAACGTCATCGGCAAAGAGAGCCTCGGGCGCCAAATTTGCATATTCTGGCAAAAAACTATAAGGCACTTAAAACGAATAATTTAGAACATCCGGCTTATTGTCGCCCAGGGTTTGAGTCAACAAATTATCGCCTTGCTAGCCATGATTTACATGAATTACTGGAGCCTTATCAATATGAACTAATTAGTGCATTGCCAAGAATAAAGGAACGCGATAATGCTGGATATAGTTCACCTTTTGAAAATTTGGTTGATCTTGAACATCAACGTTTATGGGAAGAACTTCAAGGTGGCTCTGATAATGAGCACAGTTATTGTTCAGCTCTTTGGTGGCGTAAACAAGCTTCGTGGTGTGCTGAACTTCAACGTCATAAACCGTTTCGTCAGTCAGAACCTGACGAATTATATTATTTGTGGCTTGAAGAAGAAGGTGAAGAAGCGAAGTTTGTGGCTCTGGACAGCGGTTGGGCAGGGATAAAAGAGAGTGAAGCATTTGACTATGTGCCAGAATTAGAGTTTGCGCCAGGTGTGAGTGCTTGGATTAAACTTGATACTGAGACAATTTACCAGAATTTAGCTGATACTAATGAAATGGAATTAAAAAATGTAAGCCTACATTTTGGTGAGATTTGCCTCAGGAAAAAAGATAAGGAAAAAGATAAGAAAAAGGATGGTGGAGAAGCATGGCGCTACCACCCATTTTTAGGGGTATTTAGAGAAGTTAGCTGAATAATATGCGGTGTTTTTAGGAAAAATAACCATAGTCATATTATGTTTTTTTTGACAGATAATGGATAATGATCTTAGTGATTGTTGTTCGATGATACTAAACAAATTGAACGATATTAGAGAGGTCACAAATATGGATACACTTTCTGATGAAGCCAAAACTCAATTTGGTGACATGTTGTTAAGAGCGCAGTGTGTCCCAGTCCAAATTAACAAGAACGGCAAGTCGGTTGCTGTTGTTCTAGCACTGGATGAATATGAAAATATTGAGGCGTTTAAACTTCGGCTTTTGAAATCCAGAGCAATCCAAGCCAAAGCTGATATTGAAGAAGGTAACCTAGTTGATGGGGAATCGTTTTTTTATGAACTAGAGACATAATGCCGATCCTCTATCGTTTAACACTGGACGTCCAAAGAGATCTGATCGAAATCTGCCGATTTACCATGAAACAATAGAGGACAGCTCAATTACAAAAATATCTGTTGGAACTACGAAAAACCATTAGCCTGCTCACTGATACTCCTTTCCTAGGCAAGTCTAAGCCTGATATTGGACCGGATATTTTGAGTTTTCCCTATGCCAGCCATGTCATTTATTACGTAGTGCATGAGCACATGAGCAGCAATTAGCTGTGTTCGGTGTGCTACACAAACGAATGGTGCCGTTGAACCACCTGGCCGAGCGAGAAGTGATTTAATGTGGCTGATTGTTTTGAATTGAGATTAGAGATGGAAAACGCTAGTACTTAAAGAAGGGAGATTTTTTTTAAAATAAATTGAACGTTTAAAGAGATAAACTATCTAATGAATATGTCATTGATGATGAGATGTTTCATGGATATATTTATCTTGAATTGGTAGAAGAAACAAGTTTAATACCATGACTTGATTGATACCCTATTTCTCATTACTACAGTGATAATTTAGGGTGAAAATAGGGTGATTTTTAGGTATTTTGTTGTGAAATATACAGAGGCAAAATATTGGTAAAAGGAATGAACAGAATAAATTAAAATACCCTAGTTAGGGTGATGAATGTAGGGCTGGAGTATTCATTGGTCGGTGGTTATGAACCAAGTCGTGTTTTCGTGCTAAATTTAGCAGGCAACCAGATAATCATTTTGATAAGGTAGGTAAGAGCCTATGAATGAAAATGGATTGAGTCGATTTATTGTCGATTATATTGAAAGTCGTAAACAATCAAAGCTGGAGGCTTTTGATAAAGAGGCTGAAAAAAAATTGGCAAAACTAACCTCTATGGAGGATATTTCGCTAGTTAAACAAGAGTTAGATGAACAGCGTAATGAATTGGAAGAGCACTATGAAGTTAGAAATTGGCTGGATGATGCAGTTAACCGAGTAGATCAAATCCGCTTAGTGACACATGTTCTGAAATTTACCCATACTGATGCAAGAGGTAGCAGTATTTTCGCGGTACAATCAAAAGCAAATGTAAAAAAAGATATTAAATATCTTTCCACGGCAGCTTTAGATAAACCTGTTACAGATGCGGCGGGAAATGCGGCTGCTCTTGATATTGCGAGATTATTATTAACAGAATATCGGGAAGGTGATTCATTGCTGGCAAATATAAATCGGGCAGACTATTCAGCACTAGCTGAACTGGCGAAAAATGAGCAGCAGCTTGAATTATGGATCAATGGGTTTAGTCAAGTTTTATCAGATAAACGACTTTCTTCACATAGACTAGCGAAACAGCTTTATTTTCCTGCTGGCTATGATAAATATCATTTATTAGGCCCACTATTTTCTTCATCTCTGGCGCATACCATGCATCAGCGTATCACTGAAGCACGCTTTGGGGAATTATCTAAAGAAATTAACAAAGCGAGAAAGGAAGAATTTTGGCGTCCCGAAACTATCGCGAGTTATCCTAATACTGCTGTGCAGTACTTTGGTAGCACTAAGCCACAAATTATCTCTTATCTTAACAATATGCGGGGTGGACGAGTCTATCTTTTACCATGTTCAGCTCCTGAATGGAGAAATACGACTAAACCACCGATGAAACATAGGTCTATTTTTGATCTGGACTGTGAGTTTGTATCATTAGTCAGTAGCACTATTTGGCTGATGAAACGATATTTGTTAAGTGTACGAAAATATGAAAGCACATTAGAGATTCGGCAATGTCGTCAGGAATATATTGATGAAATTATTGATATTTTGTTTAACTATGTCGTCGTCATACAAAATTTGATTGAGATTAAAGGCTGGAGTGCTAATGAAGATTGTGAATTAAAACGCGCTCAACAGCTTTGGCTTGATCCTTATCGTTGTCAGCAAGATGAAACGTTTAAATTTGAACGCGAAGGTGGTGACTGGAAAAAAGAGATAGCCGCAGATTTTAGCTACTGGCTGAATCAGAGTTTGAAGCATGAGCGGTTAGAAATGGGATTATCTGAGCGTCGTGAGTGGGCTTCTGTGTTTAAAGAGCGGCTACGTGAGTTTGAGGATGAATTGCCAGAGGTACCGTTATGAGCCATTTAATTATTTTACATCATATTCGAGTAGAGAATGCTAATGCTATTACTGGCTTAACCTATGGTTTTCCGGCAATCACTCACTTTCTTGGGTTTACTCATGCTATTTCACGTAAGCTACAAAAAAGCCATAATCTAAAACTGGAAAATTGTGGTGTAATTTGCCATAACCACCAACTTCATGCATATCGGTCCGATCCAATTAGAGATAAAGTTTTTGCATTAACTCGCAATCCGTTAACCAAAGAAGCAAAAACGGCAACGATTAATGAAGAAGGTCGTATGCATATGACAGTTTCTTTATTAATAGAATGTTCTGGTGAAATTGCTGGCGATGCAGAGGCTAATGAATTGGAAAAATATTTACTAGCAATATGTCCAACTCAGCGCCTGGCGGGTGGTACTATTACTGAAATTACTAAAGTCAATGTTATTGCTTTTCCGCAGGAAGGGCAGGCAACCCGTAAGTTAATGCGTCGTTTATTGCCGGGTTTTGCCTTGTTAGATCGTTCTGAGTTGTTAGCTAAACACTACGAAGAATTAAAACAGGATAATCCTCAAGCAGAAATGCTTGATGCGTGGCTTGATTTTTCAACTATAAAAATGCGGGCTATTCCTGTTCGGGATGATAAGCAACCTGAAATTGGCGATCCTGCATATTGGGAATATATTCCTAAACCAGGTTCTGGATATTTAGTTCCTCTAATGACAGGTTATCAGGCGATATCACCGCTATATCCCGCCGGGAGAGTAGATAAAACCCGTGATCCTAAGACTCCATTTTGTTTTGTTGAAGCAATCTATGGGGTAGGTGAATGGAAAAGCCCGCATCGTATTAATGATATTCGCCAGTTACTCTGGTGTTATGACTATCAAGAGGGAGAGGGTGTCTACAGGTGTTGTAATCAACAGACTATTTCCCGTCAATCCAAACCCAATAAGAAAGTAAGAATAATCGACTAATTAATTTAAAGAAGGATATCTACATGTCTAAATCAACTATTAAAACGGCTTCTGTACTGGCATTTGAGCGTAAACTTTCTAACTCTGATGCTTTAATGTTTGCTGGAAACTGGGAACATTGGAAGAAAGCGGAAGAGTGGCAACCTATTGCTATTCAGGAAAAAGCTGTCCGGGGGACGATTTCCAACCGTTTAAAAAACGCTTTAACCAGTGATCCGGCCAAATTGGATGCGGAGATTCAAAAAGCAAACCTGCAACGTGTCGATGTTGCCGCATTGCCTTATGACGCTGATACCCTAAAAGTCAGTTTCACATTACGGGTTTTAGGTAATCTTTCAACACCATCAGTGTGTAACGATCAGGATTATCAAGCTGAACTGGCAAACGTGATCAACGGTTATATTGCTGAACAGGGTTTCAAAACGCTTGCTGCACGCTATGCAGAAAATTTGGCGAATGGGCGGTTCTTATGGCGTAACCGAGTTGGAGCAGAAGAAATTAAGGTTCGTGTAAGTGGTAAGAGTGGTAAATGGTGGGAGTTTGATTGCGAAGATTTCAGCTTACGTGCATTTGGTAAGGTAGAAGGTAACTTAGCTGAACTTGCCGCCGAAATTGAGGAAGGATTGGCAGGCGATAGATCAACATTTTTCAACGTTGAAGCTTTTGTCCGTTTGGGACATGGGCAAGAAATTTTCCCTTCTCAAGAGTTGGTTCTCGACAGTAACAGTAAAAAAAGCAAAGTGTTGTATCAAGTAAATGAAATTGCCGCATTGCATTCGCAGAAAGTAGGTAATGCGCTCCGAACTATTGACACGTGGTACCCAGACGCTACGGAGTTGGGTCTTGGTCCAATAGCGGTTGAACCCTATGGTTCTGTAACTAGTCGTGGTAAGGCTTATCGTCAGCCTAAAGTAAAAATGGATTTTTATACTTTGTTAGATAATTGGGTTGTTAAAGGAAAAACACCAGAAGTAGAGCAACAACACTATGTTATGGCGACGCTAATTCGTGGCGGTGTTTTCGGTGAAAAAGGTGAATAAGGGGATCAAATGGATTATTACCTTGAAATCCGTGTTCTTCCCGATCTTGAATTCAGTCAACAAGATCTTATGGCGGCGCTGTTTGCTAAACTGCATCGGGCCTTGGGGCAAGTAGGTAATGGGCGTATTGGTGTCAGTTTTCCTCGTGCGGGGAAGACGTTGGGGGACACGCTGAGAATGCACGGTTCAAGCGAAGCGCTGAATGACTTACAAGCATTATCCTGGTTAAAAGGGCTCAGGGATTATACTGAGGTGATTGATATCCAGCCGGTCCCTCAAGATACTCGATATCGTCGTGTGAGCCGAATGCAGGTAAAAAGCAACGTTGATAGGATTCGCCGTCGTTCGATTAAAAAAGGATGGTTAACGGAGGAGCAAGCTTGGCAACGTATTCCAATCAGCAAGGAGCAACGTACTCATTTACCGTTTCTGTACCTTAAGAGCTTGTCATCAGGACAAAGTTTTCCGTTATTTGTCGAACAAGGGCCAATACAAGACAGCCCAGCGTCAGGCGTTTTCAGTTCTTATGGATTAAGTTCATCAGCTACCATTCCTTGGTTTTGACCCTTTTTTTGCGGCTAATTATAACTTATTGATTTATTTAAGGGATTAGCCGCTGCTAATAAAAAGGGTTTTTCTGCTTTTTATCATTATGTTCTTTAATAATCAGTAAATTAAAGGTAGTATCTAACAGTTCACTGCCGTACAGGCAGCTTAGAAATTATCTGCATCTTCTTGCCGTGGGACGACAGAGTTCACTGCCGTACAGGCAGCTTAGAAATTTATCTCTCTCTTCGGGCTATAAAGAATACTGTTCACTGCCGTACAGGCAGCTTAGAAATGAAATGATCACCGTTGGCAAAGTCAGTTTTCGTTCACTGCCGTACAGGCAGCTTAGAAATTCTGATGTTTTCCCATTTTGATTTTTAGGAGGTTCACTGCCGTACAGGCAGCTTAGAAATATGAATCAGTTCAATGATTTTTCTCAAGCATGTTCACTGCCGTACAGGCAGCTTAGAAATTTGAATTCTCCGGGAGATAATATAAATTCACGTTCACTGCCGTACAGGCAGCTTAGAAATTCGCTTCAATCGCATCAACGGCTTTACGGCCGTTCACTGCCGTACAGGCAGCTTAGAAAAAACGAGATTTGTTTTCTGTCCATTACTTCATGTTCACTGCCGTACAGGCAGCTTAGAAATATAATTTATGAATTGGGTAATGATAGGATAGGTTCACTGCCGTACAGGCAGCTTAGAAAATCTACTGACTATCGCATGAGTACAACCCCAAGTTCACTGCCGTACAGGCAGCTTAGAAATAATGCATCATCAGGATATACCCATGCCTCAAGTTCACTGCCGTACAGGCAGCTTAGAAAAAGAGTTGCGATGGTCATGATGAATCCCCTGTGTTCACTGCCGTACAGGCAGCTTAGAAAATCAGGGAAGGATATTCCAACACCATCTATATGTTCACTGCCGTACAGGCAGCTTAGAAAATTGAGCGTGGTTTTGCCGCTATTTGTGAACTGTTCACTGCCGTACAGGCAGCTTAGAAAATCGATTCCAGTTCTGCACCGCCACCGATGTAGTTCACTGCCGTACAGGCAGCTTAGAAACAGAATCTACTAAAATCTTTTCGGATATAACAGTTCACTGCCGTACAGGCAGCAGCGCACTCAATCGAGTGCGCTAAAATCTAAAATAAAGAAGCCTATTTTCTTCCTGATGAGCATTAATTCTTATGCTTTTGAGCATACGTTTCACTATTAACCCATTGATGGTCTTTTTCCCAGGTAAATAACCACTTACGGGTTGGTCCGGCCATTACGTTGAGATAATAGTTGTCGTAACCGGCAATGGTTGCTACTGGGTGATAGCCTTTGGGGACCATTACCACATCTTTGTTGTAAACAGCCATTGATTCATCCAGTGAACGGTCATCGGTATAGACGCGTTGCATGCAGAACCCTTGAGATGGATTCAAGCGATGGTAATAGGTTTCTTCCAGATAGGTTTCCTGTGGCGCATTGTTGGTATCGTGTTTATGGCTAGGGTAGGAACTGGTACAGCCTTCATCGGTAAAGACTTCAACCACCAGCAAGCTATCAGCAGGTTTGTTATCCGGTAGGATGTTGTGAACATAGCGTCGGTTGTAGCCATTTCCACGTTGTTCTGCGTCAATATCCTGTGGCGTAATCAGTCGAGTCGGGTAGCTTCCTTTACCCGGTGCTTGGCATACTGCGAGTTCGAGAGCAGTATCGGCAATAATTTCAACAGATTCCCCCGCCGTGATGTAAACGGCATAAGGCTTTTTGCGTTCAAATGGCTGCATGCGATCGCCAATATGCTCAAATCGTTGATGTGGCGTCGTTACTGTGGCTTTTCCCGCCACTAAAACCAGACAGGTTTCATTTTCTGATGCGGGTAAGGTGATTTTTTCACCCGATGCCAACTCATAAACATCAAAATGGACATACTTCCAGTTGGCAGATTCTGGTGTGATATGTTGAGTTCGTCTATTTTGATCCGGTGCATGATATTTTGATAATAATTTGGACATGTTACCTACCTCAGCATTGCTTTTGTATAAATCGAACAGCGACTATTAAAGTAATCCTGCATCTCTAGCGAGTTGATGTAAGTTGTTATAACCCATTGTTGCATAGGTGAGTGGGTGAGCAATAGCCGGATCTTGTTCTGCTTCAACTACTAGCCAGCCTTGATAATTCTGTTTCTTCAATACTTGAAAAATTGCCGGATAATCAACGCAACCATCTCCCGGTACTGTGAATACACCACTCAATACTGCATCAAGGAAACTGGTTTTACGGTTTTTTATATCGTTGAGTACATCAGGACGGATGTCTTTACAGTGAACATGATTAATGCGTTTTGCCCAGCGCTCTGCGATAGCCAGTGGATCAGCGCCAGCGAAGGTTAAATGACCGGTATCCAGCAGCAATCCAACTTCATCACCGGTATTTTCCATCAGATGATTAACATCCTCCTCAGTTTCGATGACAGTTCCCATGTGGTGGTGATAAGCAATCTGAACACCCTGTTCTTGGGTGTAACGGGCAAATTCAGTCAATTTTTCACCGTATTCTTGCCAGCGGTTAGCCGGAAATTGAGGGCGAAGATGGACTGGCTTGTTTTGATCGCCGTGAATGCAGTTTGTCACTTCCGCAAATACCATGACATTAGCTCCCAATTCGCGCAGCAGGGTCAGGTGAGATTGTGCCGCTTTAATCTCTTCTGCTACTGAATGGGTGAGTAATTCGCCAGAGTACCAGCCAGATACCAGCATGAGATTGTGGGCGTCAAGAATGGGGCCCAATACGTTGGCCTGACGAGGAAATTTATGGCCCAATTCAAAGCCGGTAAAACCTGCTTGGCGGCCTTCTGTTAAGCAGGTTTCCAGTGGTGTGTCTGCGCCGAGAGTGGGTAAGTCATCATTAGTCCAGGTCAGAGGGTTGATACCAAGTTGAACAGCCATGATGGTGCTCCTGTTGAATAAAATAATTTTATTATGTTGCTATCCGCGCTGACGCCACAGGCTAATCAGGTTGTGATAGTTGGTTTTTATTTTCTGGATCAAACGGTTATCATCAATCTCATTTTTTAGCCATTTTAGGGATGGTTGACCAAAGAGGGTTCTTCCGACAGCAAAACCTTTGACGATAGATTTGCCGGCTGCGGCATTAAAGCCCATTTCCAGTTCTTCTTGTGAAGCATCAAGACCAAGAATAACGACGCCACGGCAATAAGGGTCCCGCTGTTGGATAAGAGAGTTAATGCTGTCCCAGCTTTCAGAACTGAGAGGTGGGAGTTTCCACCAATCCGGTTTAATTCCAAGGTTATAAAAGCGTCTAAGAGCGCGAATATAGAACTCATCTGAGTGTTGCATTTCCGCAGGTAGGATCACTTCCAGTAAAAGTTCGTGACCAGATTTACAACATGCGGCATAAATTTCCCGAATTTTTTTCTCTTGTTCCAATCGGAGCGGGTGAGCATCTTCTGGATGGAAAAACACCAGACATTTGACAATGTGTTCCAGTGGCCAATCAATAAGTTGAGAACCGATGTTGCCATGTTCCAGACTAAGTGGGCGAGAGCCAGGTAGCTCAATTGGGCGGCCTATCCACCAGCCTTGACCGGTGATTTCGTTTAAAACATCTTGACCAAAAGTGCTGTCACATAACAGGCCTATTTTTCCTTGTAACCCTGCTTCTGTAGCAACTTCCTGGCTGGCGCGCAATAGAAGGTGTTTTAATGATGAAATACGCTTGATACTGGTATTTGCTTGTCGGGCTAATTCAATAAATTGAATACGATGATCAAATGCCATTACGCACAGTTCGTCCCATTGATTTTTACGGGCGCTGATACGGTGGAGGTGATTAAGTGTTTCATCTAAATCAGGGCGTAATATTTGATTAGAGCGTGATAGATAGTTGTCAAGCTCGGTTTTATCCGGCATTGCCGGTGCGCACCCATGACGAGAAACGACTAATGCGCCACAAGCATTAGCGTAGGTGCAGGCTTTTTCCCAACCTTCGTTATTAAGATAGCCGCGTAACAGGCCGGACATAAAAGCATCCCCTGCGCCGAGTACATTAAGCACATCGACACGAACGCCCTGTATGGTCATGCTATCATCCAGATAATTAGGGATTTCAGCGGTAAAAACAGAGCATCCCAGTGATCCTCGTTTGCAAACCAATGCAGCAGATGTGAGTTTACGAATGTTGCGTAGTGCTTCGATAGTATCTGTGGAACCACCGGCAATGTGGAACTCTTCTTCTGTGCCGACAATCAGGTCAAATAGTGATAATACTTCCTGTAATTGAGCTGTTACCTGTTCCGATGCGATATAACGTGATTCGCCATCTCCCAGAGAAGTTAACCCCCAAAGTACCGGGCGATAATCAATATCTATGACTGTTTTCACACGGTTACGGCGGGCGTAGTTGAGGGCCGTCAGCACGGCATCGCGAGTGTTAGGATGAGAAAGATGTGTTCCGGTGATTGCTAAACAACGGGCTGATGCAATGTATTCTTCACTGAAATCATCACGGGTAATTGCCATATCGGCGCAGTTATCACGATAGAAGATCAAAGGAAACGTGGTTTTATTTTTGATTCCTAGCAGCACCAGTGCCGTAAGGCGTTCTTTATCAATGGTTAGATGGCTGGTATCACAGCCAACACTTTGCAACTCTTCCCTAAGGAAACGTCCCATATGCTCATCACCGACTCTGGCTAGCATGGAGGATTTAAGTCCCTGGCGAGCGGTGCCATAGGCAACATTACCGGAAGAACCCCCAAGGTATTTGGCAAAACTTCCCATGTCTTCCAGACGTGCTCCGATTTGTTGGCCGTAAAAGTCAACGGCGATTCGTCCCATGCAGATGACATCAAATTCTTTTTGCTGCTCCATTAGACAATTCCTTATTAAGTACAACATCAAGTGTTGCTGTGCTGAGCTCCGATAGTGGAGCGTTTATAAGAAAAATTAATTGATTTCAGTGACATTCACCCAACGTTGCTCTTGATAAGAACGAGCGATGGCATCCAGAATACGTGAGACTTTCCAGCCTTCGGTGAAATCCGGCCATATCTCTTTATTGTTGGCGATGCCATTGATCAAATCTCTGATTTCCACTGTTTTTTGATCATTGAAGCCGATGCCGTGACCTGCACCGTGACAGAATGGCGCATAGTCAGGATGTTCCGGTCCAATAAGAATAGTTTTAAAGCCTTGGCGGTTCGTCGGTTCATCGTGCCGGTAAAGTTTTAGTTCGGCCATTCTTTCTTGTGTGAAGCTCAAAGCACCTTTTGTTCCTGTAATGGTGTAGCTCAAACCCATTTTGCGGCCGCAGGCAATACGGGAGGTTTCAATCATACCCATTGCTCCGCCGTCGAAACGCACCATCGCATGTGCTTGATCTTCGTTTTCTACCGCAACCATAATGTTAGAACCGGTTTTTTCCGGGCGTTGTTTGATGACAGTGGTCATGTCTGCGCAAACAGTTTGGATATCACCAATCAGGTACTGCGCCATATTGATGATATGGGCAGCAAGATCGCCTAATGCGCCTAATCCAGCTTTATCTTTGAAACAGTGCCAGTGAATAGGGGTAAATGGATCGGCCATATAATCTTCGTTATGAGTGCCGTAGAAGTGAATGATTTCACCAATTTCACCATTTGAAATGATCTCTTTAGCCAGTTGTGCGGTAGGGTTTTTCATGTAGTTAAAACCGACTAATGTTTTCACTCCGGCTTTTTTGGCGGCTTCTGCCATTAATTTTGCATCAGTTGAGTTTAGTGCGAGCGGCTTTTCGCAATAAACGTGCTTCCCGTGTTTGATCGCTTCGAGAGCCATTTCTTTATGAAGGAAGTTTGGTGAGCAGATATCAACAACATGAATATCGGGATCTGATACTAATTTGCGCCAATTATCAGTAAAGCGCCGGAAACCTAATTGTTCAGACCGTCTTGCAGCGAGTTCAGCAGAAACTTCCGCTACCATTTCACAAACTAGTTTGCCTGCCAGAGGGAAAACAGTGGGCGCTTGTGCGTAAGCAATGGCATGGGTGCGTCCGATGTAACCAGTACCGATTAGGCCGATACGAATCTCTTCCATATAGCGGTTTCTCCAAATAGAAGCGGATAGGTCGTTTATTGTTGCAGTCAATTCTTTAGTGTTTGCCAGTTAGCCTTGGTTGTTGTCGTATATCTGTTATAGGAAACATTTGTTTCATTTTCAACTTAAATGAAAATATTAATTTCAAGTTGTGATCTGATAAGGGTTTTTTAGCTAACATCGCGTTATATAGGGTTAATTTGCTAATGAGTTGGGTACCATTCAGAGGTAAGAGCAGAAAAAATGGAATATTAGAATTTTTGTTTCATTTATGGTTTGGTATATATGGAGCGTGTGTTGGTTAAAAGAAGGAGTCGCTATATCCAGGATTTCCTCTTTCGAATATGGGGTGCAGGGAAATCCTGGTAGTCGGTTATTCTGATAATAATGTTGGAGTAATAAAGTCAGTGAGTTATCTTTATTCAGTTTTTTGGGGCGTACTATTTATCACAAACTTCCTGAATAATGTTTTACCTATCTGGTATAGCGCATAAGATAGTATTAATGCAGCAAACAGGTAATAAGTAATCATGATTACCTTGGGAACATTATGTGCGAGAAATATGTACATAGAGATTGAGCACAATGTAATTAACCATGCCACTGGTTTTACCATAGACCAAGGTGTAATATTTACCTGTTTGGTATAAATATCTTCGAATGGTTTAGCTGGAAAAAAATAACCAATAACCAGCATAAAAATAATATTGAGAACAAATAAAATGCCAACCAGATGAAAAAAGTGCAGGTTAATTTTTAAAATGAAATTACAGATAATATAGGCAGACATACCGAATAATAGGCCAAGTTTAGCGGCAATAGGCGGCACTCGTTTAGTCATCAGGCCGACTAATACCACGCTGAGAATTGGCGCGTTAAAAATCCCCTGTAATTGTTGAATGAGATAAAACAGGCCATCCGGTGCATTAGCGACTAACGGTGCGACGATCATAGTGATTAACGCTAACCCGATTCCCAGATATTTACTCATCGCGACGGTTTGAATTTCGGTGGCATTCTGGTTAATTCGTTGTTTGTAAATATTAACGATAAACAATGTCACAGATGAATTAAGTCCTCCGCTGAATGTGGAAAATACTGCTCCGACAACTACAGCGGCAAAGAAACCAACCAAGACTTCCGGCAGAATTAAGTGTACTAATTCTGGATAGGCGTTATCTGGATTATCTATTTGTCCTTTGAATATATGGAAAGCAATAATGCCCGGCAGAATAATAATAGATGGCATGATGAGTTTAAGTAAAGCGCACAACATGACCCCTTTTTGTCCTTCGGCGAGATTTTTTGCGCCAAGGGCTTTCTGAACAATGGATTGATTGGTACACCAAAAAAACATATTGGAAACAATTAGGCCGGTAAATAGCGTGGAGAAAGGAACCAGCGAATCTTCGCTGCCGATGGAGTTAAATTTATCAGGATTAGATTGATAAACTTCAACTAATCCTTGCCATGCATTGCCATTGCCAACATAGAGTAAGGCAAAAATGGTTACCATTAATCCGCCAACGATTAAGCCAACGCCGTTAATAGTATCTGCGGCGGCAATGGCTTTAATACCGCCAAAGATGGCATAGACCGCACCTAATCCACCAACGCCCCAAACTATAATCCATAGTGCCGTAGTTTTATCAATACTGAATACATGGGAAACCTGAAATAGACTTTCCAATGCAATCGCGCCGGTATATAGCACAATGGGGAGTAGTGAAATGATATACATAGCCAGGAAAAGAATTGAAGTAATAAGCAGCGTATTTTTATCAAATCGGCGTTCAAGATATTCCGGGATGGTTGAAATACCAAGTTTCAGATATTTAGGCAGGAAATAAATAGCAAATAGAACGATGGTCACAGCGGCTATCACTTCCCAAGCCATAACGATAAATCCGGTTCGGAATGCTAATCCATTTAAACCGATTAAATGTTCCGTGGACAGGTTCATTAGCAACATAGAGCTGCCAATATAAACCCCTGTGAGAGATCGTCCGCCAAGAAAATAGCCTTCAGTAGATTCTGTCAAACGAGCATTATGGGTTTTGTAATAAGCGAAGCCAGCCACTAATAGGGTAAAACCAATAAATGAGAGAAAAGCTAACATACTATCCTCCAAGCCTGATTGACTATTTTCAGGCAGCGATATGCTGACGGGAAAGCGGCCTTTCCCGTTTTTATGGTGAAAATAAATGTGAGTCAGTTATTCAGAGATGTGGGTCTGGTTTATAATCTGATTTCTTTACCTGAATGTAGGGATTCGAGCGCTTTATCGGCCAGATAAAGTGCCTGTTCGCCATCAGCGCCGCTACATTCTGGTGTGGTGCGACCAGCCATAACATCGACAAAATGATCCCATTCAGCAATGTAAGCTTCCCGGTAACGTTGCAGGAAGAAATGCTCTGGCTTGGCTGTTAAGCAACCACTATTTTCCCAGAGTTCAACACTATTTTCTTTGATGTTGCCGGCGCTAAGTAGTCCTTTTTCACCATGTAATTCAATCCGTTGGTCATAACCATATCCGGAACGGCGGCTGTTGGTAATGGTTGCCATTGCCCCTGATGGGAATTTCATAACGATAAAGGCGGTATCGATATCACCCGCTTGCCCAATTGCTGGATCAACCAGATTACTGCCTTGAGCGTAGATCGAGCAGGGTTCCTCGCCAATAATAAAACGTGCCATATCGAAGTCGTGTATTGTCATATCCCGGAACATACCACCAGAAACTTTGACATATTCGGCAGAAGGAGGAGAGGGATCACGGGAAATAATCAGCAGAGATTCGGCTTTTCCTATTGCGCCGGCGTCAAATAGTGTTTTTACTCGGCGGAATTGCGGATCGTAACGACGGTTAAAGCCAACAAATAAGGGAACCTGATGCTGTTTAACAGTTTCAAGGCATTGACGAACACGTTCAATATCAAGATGAACCGGTTTTTCACAGAAGATTTTTTTATGATGTTTTGCTGCGAGTTCAATCAGGTCTGCATGAGTATCTGTTGCTGAAGCGATAAGAACACCATCTATTTCAGGATCAGACATTGCCTGTTCAATAGTTTGTCTTTTTGTTTGGTATTTCTGTACTAAAATTTCAGCACTTTTCTGATGTGGATCGACAACGGAATAAAGAGAAGTGTCTTTATGATGAGAGATATTCCCTGCATGTACTTGTCCAATTCGTCCGGCGCCAAATAATGCAATGTTGAACATGGATGCTCCTTGATACCTGAGTATCTGCTTATGAGATACTTTAAAATATATCAAATAAAACATTTATTTCAATTTGTTAATTTTTAGAAATTATATTTTTGAGTGCGGCGTAGCATTTTGTTAATAACAATATTAAATTTGTGTTAATTAGATCACGTAAAGTAAGATTGCTGCTGGATGAATTGAGATATTTGTCTTTTAAAAACAAATTATAATAGGTATTTGGCTAAGTGGTTACTACGTCTGGTCATAGAGATTGGGGAAGGAAAAAAGTCATTTATTATTGGAATAAAAATTCCAAAAACAGCATTAAAAGTGATTAAGGAGGGGAAAATGGCCTGCTATCTTACAGGCCATCACTTTTTAATATTGGCGTACTTTGGTTGCAACCATCTCCTTTATTTTGTTTGCAGCAGATTCTATCGCTGGATTTTTCGCTATCTGTGCCGTCCCTACACGCCACCATGATTCATAATCATGCGTCATCGTTTTAGGCAGCACTTTGATATCTATGAGTACCGGTATGGTCTGTTTTTGGGCTTCCTGTAACGCATAAAGCAGTTGTTGCTCATCGTGGACTCGGTAACTTTTGCAGCCGTAGCTTTCCGCATTTTTGGCGAAATCGACTTTAATCAATTTGCCATCCATATTGCCGCTTTCTGGGTTACGGTAACGATTTTCTGTTCCGAAACTGCCCATTCCTTGGCTCATTTGCAGGTTATTGATACAGCCAAATCCTGCGTTATCAAACAGTAACACGGTGATTTTGATGTTTTCCTGTATTGCGGTTTGCAGCTCTGAATGAAGCATCATATAAGCGCCATCACCAACTATGGCATAAACCGGTTGGTCGGGGCAGGCTATTTTAGCGCCAATAGCAGCGGCTATCTCATAGCCCATACAGGAATAGCCATACTCAAGATGATAGGTATCCGGCTGTTTGGGTTGCCATAATCGCTGTAAGTCGCCGGGGAGGGAACCTGATGCGCCAACAATAATCGCTTCGGGCTCAAGATATTTGTCTAATAATCCCAATACTCTGGTTTGTGCCAGGCGGGTTTGTAATGTCTGGCTGTACTCTGCCAGTTTATCATCAAGATGACCGGGGATTTCTGGTGTGAAATCCGCCTGATATTCAATTTCGAACAGACGATTTAACTCTTTTCGCCATGCCTCCCGCGCCTGATGAATCTCGTCTTGATAACCACTGCGATAATGCAATTGAGTAAGTTGTTCTGCAATAGCCTTTAACCCTGCTTGGGCGTCTGATACCACGGGGATTGCATCCAGTTTACAGGCGTCGAATTCCGCGACGTTGATAGTAAGAAATTCAACTTCTGGATGCTGAAATAGCGATTTGGATGCGGTGGTGAAATCAGTAAACCGGGTGCCAACGCCAATAATCAAATCGGCTTCTTTGGCTATCAGGTTGGCCGCAAGACAGCCTGTTGTGCCTAAACCGCCACAATTAAGGGGATGGTCGGCAATTACGGCGCTTTTACCTGCCTGTGTTTCAGCAAAAGGAATATTGAAGTGTTCTGCGAACTGACGAAAAACGTTATGTGCTTCTGAATAGCGCACTCCGCCACCACAGATGAGCAAGGGTTTTTTCTTGCGATTTATGAGCGCCGCGGCATCGTTAATCATGGCGGCAGAAGCGGGGCGGCGTTCAATGCGATGGATGCGTTTTTGGAAGAAATAGTCAGGAAAATCCCAAATCTCGCCTTGAACATCTTGTGGCAAACAGATTGTGACGGCACCGGTATCAGCGGGATCGGTTAGAACTCGCATCGCATTAATCATAGCGCTCATGATTTGCTCTGGTCTGGAGATACGATCCCAGTAACGAGAAACAGGACGGAAACAGTCATTGGTGCTGATAGTATAGTCATGGAACTGTTCAACTTGCTGTAAAACCGGGTCAGGTTGACGGCAGGCGAAGAGATCGCCGGGTAGTAACAACAGAGGAATACGATTAGCGGTGGCAGTTGCCGCAGCGGTGACCATATTGGCGGAGCCTGGGCCAACGGATGATGTGACGGCGAAAATCTGTTTGCGCTTTTTCTGTTTAGCAAAGCCTGTGGCGATATGGGCCATGCCTTGCTCGTTGCATCCTTGGTAAACGGTCAAGTGACCGGGATCTTGCTCCAGTGCTTGCCCTAATCCGACAACATTACCGTGACCGAAGATGGTAAAAATTCCTCTGATGAATGGGTATTGCTCACCGTCTACTTCCACATATTGTTGGTTTAGGAATTTCACCAATGCTTGAGCTGTTGTCATTGTTGATTTGTTCATGTTACAGAACTCCATTTTATTCCATTGTTGGCATCACAAAACTGCTGGAATGATGTTCTAACCTGATACTTGCCGGCCAGCGGCTGGTAACGGTTTTCATGCGGGTGTAGAAGCGGACGCCATCATTACCGTGAACGTTAAGTGGACCGAAAATTGAGCGTTTCCAGCCGCCGAAGCTGTGGAAGGCCATTGGTACCGGAATGGGGATATTGATGCCTACCATACCCGTTTGTACATCTTCGCTAAACTGGCGGGCGGTTTCTCCGTCGCGGGTGAATATCGCAGTACCATTACCATATTGATGGCAGTTAATTAATGTCAGCGCGGTGGCATAATCGGGTACTCGAACAATTGACAGAACAGGGCCGAAGATCTCTTCTTGATAGATTTTCATATCTGGCGTGACGTTATCGAATAGGGTCGGGCCAATAAAATAGCCATTTTCATAACCGGGAACCTTGAGTTGACGGCCATCAATTAACAAGCTCGCCCCCTGTTTTTCGCCACTGTCGATGTAATCACAGATTTTAGCTTGGTGTTGGGCGGAGATAACGGGGCCCATATCGTTTTCTTTAGTTTCGGTAATACCGGGACCGACAGATATTTTGCTGATCTGTTGACGTAATTTTTCAATTAACGCATCCGCCGTTTCATCTCCAACCGCCAAGACGACAGATAGCGCCATGCAGCGTTCGCCGGCGGCGCCAAATGCCGCACCTGCAATAGCGCTGCTAGCCATATCAAGGTCGGCATCTGGCATCAGAATACAGTGATTTTTTGCGCCGCCGAGAGCCTGACAGCGTTTCCCATGAGCAGAGGCGGTAGTGTAGATATATTCAGCGACAGGTGTCGAACCGACAAAGTTGACAGCTTGCACGCGTGGATCAGTGAGCAGTATATCGACGGCTTCTTTATCGCCGTTGACAACATTAAATACGCCATCGGGTAAACCGGATTGTTTAAGCAGCAATGCTAATTCAATCGCAAGAGAAGGATCTTTTTCTGAAGGCTTCAATACGAAAGCATTCCCTGTTGCTAATGCGATAGGAAACATCCACATAGGAACCATTGCCGGGAAATTGAAAGGGGTAATACCGGCACAAACGCCTAAAGGCTGCATTAATGAATGGCTATCTACGCCTGTTCCGGTATTAGCGGAATGTTCACCTTTTTGTAGATGAGGAATGCCACAGGCAAACTCGACGACTTCCAGACCGCGAGTTAATTCACCGATGGCGTCTGAATAGATTTTTCCATGTTCTTCTGAAATCAATCGCGCCAGTTTGTCTATATTGGCTTCCAGTAATGTTTTGAACTGGAACATGACACGAGCACGTTTGAGAGGTGAAACTTTAGACCATTCACTGTAAGCCTGATGAGCGGCTTCAATTGCCTGTTCAACTTCATGGGCTGTACTTAATGTTACCTGGCGTATCTGTTTTCCCGTCGCTGGATTAAAAACCGGAGAAAAGCGGGTGCTATGACTAGGAATGAGTTGCCCATTAACATAATTCTGTACGTGTTCCATTCTGCGCCTCTTTTGCGGATTTGATGTTAGTGCTGAATCAGAAACTTTGGTAATAGATATATGAAATATTTGTTTTATTTTCAATATGATTTGGAACAAAAGGCAATTAGTGTGATCAGAGTAAAGTTTTTATAAATTACCGATAATTAGGTGACTAATTAGATGTTAATCAATATAGTGATAATAATAAATCATTACAGTGAATGAATTATGTATTTCATTTTTATAGTTAAAAATGAAATATGATTCAGCTTATACTGTAAAACGATTACAATTGCCGACGATAAATTTTATGGGGGATTTATGTCTGTCGCATCGAATCTGAATGAGTTTCAAGAACAAGTCCGTTCACGCTATAGTGAATTGAGTAAACGCCTGCAACAAGTAGCTCGATATGTGCTGGATAATACCAATAGTGTTGCTTTTGATACTGTTGCTGTGATTGCCAAAGAAGCTGATGTTCCTCCATCAACATTAATTCGTTTCGCTAATGCGTTTGATTTCAGTGGTTTTAATGAAATGAAACAGCTATTTCGCATGCATATGGTGGAAGAAACCGCCAGTTATACAGACCGAGCCAGGTTATTTAGGGAATTGGATGGCGAACAAGAGCCACCGGAAGACCCTCAACATATTTTGCAGGAATTTGCTCGTTCAAATGTGCAGGCTATGCAACAGTTAGCTGCCAGAACGGCCCCCGAAGATTTAAGGAAAGCAGTGGACTTATTGGCTCAGGCTAAGAATATTTACATTATTGGGCTGCGCCGCTCTTTTAGTGTGGCGGCTTATCTTTCTTATGCATTGAATCATTTGGAATGTCGTCCTTTACTCGTGGATGGTTTGGGGGGAATGTTCAGGGAACAGATTAATTTAATTGGGGAAGAAGATGTTGTTGTTTCAATCAGTTTTACCCCTTATGCAGAAGAAACCCTGATGGTCAGTGAACGGGCGGCGAAAGCCGGGGCAAAACAGATCGTGATTACGGATAGCCAGATTAGCCCGCTTGCCAGTTTTAGTGATGTTTGTTTTGTGGTTAAAGAAGCACAGGTGGATGCATTCCGTTCTCAATCTGCTACTTTGTGTTTAGTACAATCTTTGGCAGTTGCGCTGGCTTACCGACAAGGGAACCCGATTTAATTGCGAGAGTAACGCCTTGTATTCCCGGTAAACATCTAACGACTATTGACCCGCGAATCACTGCGGGTTAATGCTTTATCAGATCAGTAGAAAGACCATAATTTCAATAGAATGTAAACCTGATATTGATAACTGGCTTGTTAGACATAAATGTTGTTGATTCTTATTGGTGATAATTATTTAATAATTATTCGGAGTTATGGTTTTGAAAAGGGATCAATATGATGAGTAAAGGATCGCGTTATATTTTTGCTATTTTATCTGCAATTTCTTTCCAGGCATTTGCCTCAAATTTTGACTACAAAAGTGATATTCCGGCTGATAATAAGCCATCTGCGGAATATTTAAAGAAGCGAGAAAATCTTAAACCTAAGCATTGGGATGTGGATAAGCTTATTACGGATAATAACGTGGTGGAGAAGAGGGAGCTGGTAAGGCAGGCAAAAGAAGATGAACTTAATTGGAAGAGCGAAGAGTTTAATCATTGGATCTATGATAAAACCTGTCGAGATCTTGAACGCGCTGCCCGCATTGAAAAGAACGGAGGAATGACCAGAAATAATTTTTTCGATCGAGAGTAATCATGGTTCAGAGCGACTCAGTGGTGAGTTGAATGATTCGTCGGAAAAAATAGGCAGTTTGTCGACAATTATTGACATTCTTTCGAAAGAATTTCCTCCATTAGCATGTAAGTATAATGACTTCGCACTAAATGACTTCGCACTAAAGGAGATGAATATATGGAACAGATCGAATGGACTGACTTTGAAAAAGTCGATATGCGGGTTGGCACAATTATTTCAGTAGAATTGAATCCTAAAGCCAGCAAACCTGCCTATAAATTACAAATTGATCTTGGCGAGTTGGGTGTTAAAAGTTCAAGCGCTCAGATAACTGTGCATTACACACCTGAACAATTAATGGGTCGTCAAATTCTTTGCGTGTGTAATTTTCCACCAAAACGGATCGCTGGTGTTAAATCGGAGGTGTTGTTAACCGGCAGTATGGATGAAAATGGTGCGGTGGTGATCGCAGAATTTACTCTTCCTGTCCCGAATGGTCATAAGTTATTGTAAACCACGCTATTTTGTTGTCGAATAAATGGCGTGTATTTTAATCAACGACAATAAATATGGCTCTTCAATTACCTTCATTACATTTACGCCGGTATTCTGCTGAAACTATTAGCCATAGCCACCAGGGGTTATGGCAGTTCGTTTTTGGTTATAACGGACAACTTGAGTTAAACGTAGAAGGGCAACAAAGTACCGTTAGTTTTGGAAATGTTGTTATGATCCCACCGGATGTGAAACACAGCTTTTTCGCTGGTGGTGAAAATCAGCAATTGGTGCTGGAGTTGCCTTCGGCACTATTTAAATTTAATCCATTACATAGTGATGCTTTCTGGCAACCATTACCTGATTCTGCTCTTGCTCTTATTAAGTGGTTGCATGATTACCCGCAGCCACCCGCTAATCACGCTGATGCAGCCCGTTTGTTGCTCGCTCAGCTACCACAAGTAGGTTCGTCTTCAACGTTGATAGTCAAATTACATCAGGGGCTTGTTGGGCGTTTGCATGAGAAAGTGACGGTGATGGATATGGCGGATATTTGCGCAGTATCTGCCAGTACCTTGCGTCGTAAACTTTTCATTGCAACAGGGATGAGTCCAATGACTTATTTGAAAACGTGCCGGATGGAATTTGCCTATAATCTGCTGGCTTACAGTGATAGAACTTTGGCTGACATTGCTTTTCTGTCGGGTTATGCCTCCCAGTCAGCTTTTACCTTTGCATTTAGTCAACATTATGGCTGTACTCCAGCTAGGTTGCGTAAAGCCAAATGATGTTTTCAGCATTTTATGACTTGATGCACAACATGATTGTGCGTAATATACAAACAACGAGGATGTTATGGCTGTTGAATTCAGGGATAGATGGCTAGAAAGATTTTATGAACAAGATTTACCGCACAAATGCATACCTGCATCTTTACAACGTGCGTTATACAGAAAACTACAAATTCTGGATGCTTCGGTTAAAGAGGCTGATTTAAGAATCCCTCCCGGAAATCATTTTGAATACTTGAATGGTTATTTAAGGGGATGGTGCTCAATAAGAGTAAATAAGCAATATAGGCTTATTTTTCAATGGATTGATGGGATTGCGGTTGATACATATCTGGATACTCATAACTATTAAACTGAGGGAAATAAATGATGAGGAATACAAAACGTCGCCCTGCAACAGTTGGTGAAATATTGGTGAGTGAGTTTCTGGCGCCTTTGAATATCGAAATTAATGTGCTTGCGGAAGCTATGGGCGTTCACCGCAATACATTAAGTAGAATTGTGCATGATAAAGGTTCTCTGACCGTTCCTATGGCGATTAAATTGGCAGCGGCATTGGGGAATACCGCAGAGTTTTGGCTTAATATTCAACATGCAGTTGAACTCTGGGACGTGCGTAATCATGCGTATCAAGCGGAATTACTGAATGTAAAACAGATAGTTAAGTCATCAGTTACAGCGGCAATGCACTAATGTGTGTGTTTTCAAGGACACCAAGTTTGTGCGTTGAGATACGTAAAGCCATCTTATGATGAGACGGCTTTACGTGAGTGATAAATATTATTGAGCTTTCGCTTCTGACTTATCAGCATTATTAAGCAAGCGGCGAATGGGAACAATTAACACCATCAATACGACGGCACAAATAACCAGAGCCAAAGATACACGGGAGAACAGATCAGGTAGGTTGTCCAGTTGATCAGCGCGTACATGTCCACCAATCAAGCCGGCAGCGAGATTACCTAAAGCGCTCGCACAAAACCACAAGCCCATGACCTGACCACGCATTCGGGATGGGGCCAGTAGCGTCATTGTTGCGAGACCAATGGGGCTAAGGCACAGTTCACCGAGTGTCAGCGACAGAATACTTGCGACCAGCCAGAGTGGCGAAACGGTTTCACCTGTTGCGAGTACATTCTGTGCTGCCAGGATCATCAAACCAAAACCACCGGCACCGAACAGAATACCAATAATGAATTTACTGATACTGCTTGGATTGATACTACTTTTGGCCAATGCGGGCCAGAGCCAACTGAATACAGGGGCCAGTAGGACAATGAATAATGCGTTGATTGACTGGAACCATACTGTCGGGATCTCAAATCCCATGACTAAGCGGTTAGTATAATCATTAGCAAATAGGTTAAATGAAGTTGGTTTCTGCTCGAATGCAGACCAAAAGAAGGCGGCAGATACCAGCAGAATAGAACAAACCAGTAGGCGGGAACGGTCACTACTACTCAAACCGGCAAACAGGAACAGATAGACAAAGTAAAGTGTTACGCAAGATGAGATGATATAAACCATCGTGCTGGCTACAGCCACTGGGTTAAATGGAATAATACCGAGGACAAGCAGGGCAATAATCGCAATCATAGCGATAATAGCGGTAAAAACCCATTTGCCGACATTTTTACGTTTGACCGTAGGGCGATCCCAATTTGAATCCAATCCACCCTCTTTGTCATAACGGCGCATCAGGGGAACAGCGTAAAAACGGAAGATCAGTAGGGCAACCAACATCCCTAGCCCACCAATACCAAAACCCCAATGCCAACCATAGTCTTGAATGAGTAAGCCGGTAATTAATGGAGAGATAAAGGAGCCTAGGTTAATTCCCATATAAAATAGAGAGAAACCGCCATCACGGCGTGGATCATCTTTTTTATACAGTGTGCCGACCATCACGGTGATACAGGTTTTAAACAGTCCAGTTCCTAATACGATCAGTAGTAAACCGATAAAAAACAGATGATGACTAAAGAAAGCCGAAAGAGCGATAGACAGGTGGCCTAACGCAATAATGATTGAGCCATACCAGACTGCTTGGCGCTGGCCTAACCAGTTATCCGCCAGCCAACCGCCGGGTAGTGCGGTCAGATAAACACTACCTGCAAAGATACCGACAATGGCAGCGGCCTGCTCACGAGGAATACCCATACCACCATCATAGATGGTTGCAGCCATGAATAAGATCAGCAGTGGACGAATGCCGTAGTAAGAGAAACGTTCCCACATTTCTGTGAAGAACAAAGAACTTAATGGGTAAGGATGCCCAAAGAAAGTTCTGGTTTTTGTATTGTTAATGGAGGATTGCATCTAAGTTTTCCTATTAGACTACACCCTAGGAGTGTAGTGTGTGTGTGACAAATAAAGCTTTTAAAAAGCTCTTTTAAATTTAGGTTTAGAGCAAACAAAAAAGCCACGTTTTTATTAAATAATGTCCTGTCTTGTTAATATATTTTTAACATATTTTTCGGTCAATTTTATTAACAGGTAGGATATCTCTTACTTTATATTCCATTTTTCAGAGCAAAATCCGACATAAATCTCATTTCTCATAATTAATAGGTTAAAATGAGGATAAGACCTATTGACTTACTTCTATACCCAATAAACTTCAAAATGCAGTTTTTAGCACCTGAAAATGGTCGTTAATTCTGGACGTCAGCGAGTCCGCTATATCAGGTAGCGTTGTAGTGAAAAATTTGAACACTTTGTCTCGAAATTCATGTTTATCCGCGAAATAACGGTTATTTCGAACCTGTTCATTCATGACCTTCCATAATCGCTCTATCGGGTTTAAATTTGGGCTGTATGGAGGAAGGTAATGTAATTCAATATTGCTAACATAAGCCCACTCCTTCACAAGATGAGCTTTGTTGTAACCCGCCCCATCCACAATAAGATGAATTTTTTGATGATAGTCAGGATAAGACTTTCTTATTTCATTGAAAAAACAGCAAATATTGTAGTCATTGATGGTTTGATATTCCTGGAACACGGTACGACCAATGGCATTCAGGTTGAGCGCGCCCAATAGATTCAGG